>JBFMAS010000175.1:0-6010 GCA_040755575.1 Thermodesulfobacteriota bacterium | reverse complement strand
GCGCGCGAAGCGCGCGAGCGAGCACCGCACGGGGGCGAAGGTCAATCAGTGCTGGAAAGCTTTGGTGGGTAGCGGCTGCAGCCCGCTCAGGGCTTCGACGAAGTGTCCGAACTCCTCTTCGCTGAGGTAGAGGTCGATGCCGTGGTCGTAGAACGAGATGCTGACGTTCGCGCCGCCTTCGTCGTCGACGAAGCGGACCACGCGAAAGCAGTCACACTCGTAGAGGGTGTCCTCGTCATCTCGTTGGCTCATGCGGCTCTCCCCGGGCCAAGGCCCTAGGCAACGCAAGCCGACGAACGACCCGCGTCGATTCCTTGGTAACGGGTCGTGGTGTGCAATGCTACCGCCTTTCGCGGCGACGACACGGGCCGGCAAGGGGTGCCGTGTTGCTGCGCCGGACCGCGCGGGCGTAGCCTGGCGCGGTGATCGACAGCACGCCTCGCCCACGCGTCGAGCTGCGGCTCGGCCGAGAGGATGACCGTGACTTCATCGTCGAGCTCGCCGCGGCGACCTTCGCGGCGCTCGGCGACTACCGTGCGACCATGTCGAGCTGGCTCGCCGCCGCCGACGTCGGCGCCGTCGTGGCGACCGAGGGGGGCGAGCGGCTCGGCTTCGCCCTGGTCGCGGCGCGGCGGGCGATCGGCTTTGCCCGCCGTCCGACGGGCGAGCTGCTGGCGATCGCGCTGGTCCCCGCGCGGCAGGGGCGGGGGATCGGCCGCATGCTGCTCGAGCGGGCGGAGCTCGTGGCCCGGGGCTGGCGGGCGGCCGAGATGCGTCTGCACACCGCGGAAAGCAACGTGCGCGCGCAGCGGTTCTTCGCGGCCGCGGGCTACCGCCGCCACCCCTCGCGGCCCTCGGTCTACCCGAGCGGCGAGCAGGCGCTCGAGATGGTGAAGCCGCTGCGCTGAGGCGCGGGCGCGCTCCTAGCCTGCGGCGGAGCGCGCGAGCAGCTCGAGGTAGCTCTCGGGAATCGGTGCGAGGTGGCCGAGCCCGAGGCGCTCTTGCGCCTCGCGAAGCCGCAGCCGCCCCTCGCCGACGGACTCGGCCGCCACCTCGATCTCGCAGAACGTGCCGAGACGCTCGACCTGGTCGATCGTCACGCTCACGCGCGGCGTCTCGCCGACGTCCCACTCCTCGCGCCGCTTGCGCACCTCCGCGGCCACGCGGAAGCCGAGGCGCTGCAGCAGCCGAGCCGCCGTCGGATGGTCCGTCGCGAGCGCGAACTCGATCTCCTCGCGCGTCTTGCGCGGCGGGTCGAGCTTCGGACCCTTGTAGGTGATGCGCAGCGCCGCGTCCTCGCCGCGCAGGCGCAGCGCCTCGTCGGTCGACGCGAAGTCGCGCGTCGGGTGCGCGAAGTACGTGTCGACCTGAGCGCGGCTGCCGAGCGCCCGCGCGCCGAGGGCCGCGAGGCGGGCGCGCAGCGCCGCGGCGTCGGCCGGCGTCAGCGCGAGCTTGACCTCCGCCTCAAGCATCGTCCCGCCGGAAGCGCTCGAGCATCGCCTCGCTCACGTTGCGGATCGGGTAGCGGTCGCCCGAGCTGAGATTGACGACCCGCGAACCTTCGAGGTCGACGCGCAGCCGCGCGCCGGTGTGGATCGCGAGCGACTCGTTGACCTCGACCGCCGGCAGCCCGAGCTCGAGCGCGAAGCGGGCGAAGGCGGGGTCGTAGGAGTACGCGACCACCGCCGCGATGCCCGCGCCCAGCATGGCGCGCACGCCGGCATCGTCCCGCGTGCCGGCGGCGAAGCCGCCGCCGCCGACCAGGATGTCGCCCGGCGCGACTCGCGTCGGGAACGACGGGTCGATGGGCGTCATCAGCAAGCGCCGCAGGTCCGCAGCACCGTCGCGCCGCGAAGGCAGGATCAGGTCGGCCGTGACGTCGAGGCCTACGGCCCACGCGTTTCCGGTGAGGATCGGACAGCGCGCGTCACCGGCCGCCATGGCGCCTCCATAGGCTTCGCCCGCCGCGCGCTCAACCGTTAGGAAGAGCGGCCATGCGCATCCTGGTGACGAACGACGACGGCATCCTCGCCCCCGGCCTGGCGACGCTGGCGCACGTGCTGCGGCCACTCGGGGAGATCGACGTGGTTGCGCCCGAGGCGGGGCAGAGCGGCTCGGCGCACGCGATCACCTTCATGTCGCCGCTGATCACGCAGCGGGTCAAGGTCGGCACCGAGCTCGAGGGCTGGAGCGTCGACGGCAGCCCGGCCGACTGCGTGAAGCTCGGCGTGTGCGCCCTGTGCGGGGGACGACCGGACCTGGTGGTCTCCGGCATCAACGCCGGCTCGAACCGCGGCGTCGACGTGATCTACTCGGGCACCGTCGCGGCGGCCGTCGAGGCGGCGTTCATCGGCATCCCGTCGCTCGCGATCTCGCTCGAGGCGTCCGAGGTGCTCGACTTCGAGCGCGCGGCCGTCCACGCGCGTGCGATCGTGGAGCGGGCGATCGAGCTCGGCATCTCGCCGGGGATGGTGCTGAACGTCAACATCCCGCGCCTCGACCGTGGCGAGCCGCGCGGCGTCAAGGTGGTGCCGCAGAGCACCGCGCCGTGGACCGACAGCTACGACCGGCGGACCGACCCGCGCGGCCGCGCCTACTTCTGGCTCACGGACCAGGGCGACCGGGAGCCGGAGAGCGACGACACCGACCTGTCGGCGCTGCGCGCTGGCTACATCACCGTCACGCCGCTGCAGTACGACCTGACGCAGTACGCGCAGCTCGCGCGGCTGCGTGACAGGTGGGGCTCGCACCGCGGCCCGACGAATTGAGAACGTCCTTTCGCATGATATCCCGAAGGGTTCGATGAGCATCACGGCCGTCAAGGGATTCCGCGACGCGCTGCCCGAGGCGGCGCGCCTGCTGTCCCGCGTCGAGGACGCCGCGATACGGGTGCTGGAGGGCTACGGCTACGCCGAGATCCGGCTGCCGATCGTCGAGCGCACGGAGCTCTTCGCGCGCGCGATCGGCGAGACGACCGACATCGTCGAGAAGGAGATGTACACCTTCCCGGACCGCGACGAGACGCTGCTCACGCTGCGCCCCGAGGGTACGGCGCCGCTCGTGCGCGCCTACGTCGAGCATCACCTCGATCAGAAGGACCCGGTGGGGCGGTTCTACTACCTCGGGCCGATGTTCCGCCACGAGCGTCCGCAGAAGGGGCGCCACCGCCAGTTCTACCAGGTCGGCGCAGAGCTGGTCGGACGCGAGGACCCGCTCGCCGACGCCGAGATGCTGCTCGCGCTGTGGGACGTGCTCGACGTGGTCGGCATCCGCGGCGCGACGCTGCTCCTGAACTCGCTGGGCGACGCGCAGTGCCGTCCGGCCTACCGCGAGGAGCTGCGCGCCTTCGGCGAGGCGCACCGCGACGAGCTCTGCGAGAACTGCCGTCGGCGCCTCGACAAGAACCCGCTGCGCATCCTCGACTGCAAGGAGCCCGGCTGCCGCGCGGCGACCGCGGACGCGCCACGCCTCGTCGACCACCTGTGCGAGCCGTGCGCGACGCACTTCGCGCGCGTGCGCGCGCTGCTCGACGCGCAGGGGGTGCCGTACGAGCTCGACCCGCGCCTCGTGCGCGGCCTCGACTACTACGTCCGCACGACCTTCGAGGTCATCGGGCCGGGGCTCGGCGCGCAGGGCGCGGTCGGCGCCGGCGGGCGCTACGACGGGCTCGTGGCGCAGCTCGGCGGCCCGCAGGTGTCGGGCATCGGCTTCGCCTTCGGCGTCGACCGGCTGGTGCTGGCGCTGCAGGCGTCGGATCCGACCGTCGACGAGCGGGTCGCAGCCGAGCTCGCGCCCGACGTCTTCATCGCGCCGCTCGGCGCCGAGGCCGAGGCCGAGGCGCTCGGCGTCGCCCGCCGGCTGCGCGCGGCCGGGCTGCGCGTCGAGCTCGACGGCGGCCGCAGCCTGAAGAGCCTGATGCGTCGCGCCGGCAAGCTCGGCGCGACGCAGGTCATGATCCTCGGCGAGGAGGAGCTCGCACAGCGCCGCGCGACGCTGCGCGACATGGAGGCCAAGCAGGACCGCAAGCTGGCGGTGGACATCGACCTGACCGGCGACGCGCTGCTCGCGGCCGTGGGGGCGAGGAGAAGCGCATGACGACCGTGGCAGACAGGGAGCATCCCGCCGTTCAGCTCGACCCGCTCGGCGGCTGGCGGCGCAGCGCGTACTGCGGCGAGCTGCGCGCGAGCGACGTCGGCCGCGAGCTCGTGCTGATGGGCTGGGTCGCCGGCCGTCGCGACCACGGCGGCATCGTCTTCATCGACCTGCGGGACCGCACCGGCATCGTGCAGATCGTGCTCGATCCCGACGACAGCCCGGTCGCCCACCAGCGCGCGCACGGCCTGCGCAGCGAGTTCGTCGTCGCGGTACACGGCAAGCTCGCGGCGCGCCCGCCCGAGACGCGGAACGAGGCGCTGCCGACGGGGGAGGTCGAGCTCCGCGTCGACGAGGTGCGCGTGCTGTCCACCGCGCGCGTGCTGCCGTTCCCGCTCGACGACGCGAGCGAGGCGAACGAGGCCGTGCGTCTCAAGCACCGCTTCCTCGACCTGCGGCGCCCGCGGCTGACGCACAACCTGATGGCCCGCCACCGGGCGACCGCCGCGATCCGCAGCTACCTCGACGGCAAGGGCTTCGTCGACGTCGAGACCCCGATCCTGACGCGCTCGACGCCGGAGGGCGCGCGCGATTACCTGGTGCCGAGCCGCGTCAATCCAGGAATGGTGTACGCGCTGCCGCAGTCGCCGCAGCTCTTCAAGCAAATTCTCATGGTCGCGGGCTTCGACCGCTACTACCAGGTGGTGCGCTGCTTTCGCGACGAGGACCTGCGCGCCGACCGCCAGCCCGAGTTCACGCAGGTCGACATCGAGATGTCGTTCGTCGGCGCGGACGACGTCATGGGCTTGACGGAGGGCCTGCTGGTCGCCGGCGCGCGCGCGATCGGCGCTCCCGAGCCCCGAGTGCCCTTTCCGCGCATGCACTACGACGAGGCGATGCGGCGCTTCGGCACCGACCGGCCGGACACGCGCTTCGGCCTCGAGATCTCGGACCTGTCCGACCTGATGCGCGAGAGCAAGGCGCGCATCCTGGCCGAGGCGGTCGCGCGCGGCGGGGCGGTCGCCGGCATCGTCGCCGAGGACGGCAAGCGGCTGTCGCGCCGCGAGCTCGACGAGCTCGTCGCCTGGGTGCAGACGCTCGGCGCGGGCGGGCTCGCCTGGATCCGCGCCGCGGAGGACGGCTGGCAGTCGCCGCTCGCGAAGTTCTTCGACGAGGGGGAGCGCGAGCGCATCTGCGAGCGTACCGGGCTGCGCACGGGCGGCGTGCTGTTCCTGGTCGCGGGACCGCGCAACCACGCGCTGACCATCCTCGGTCAGCTTCGCCTGCGCCTGGCGAACATCCTCGGCATGGTGCCCGAGGGCCAGTGGCACTACCTGTGGGTGACGGACTTCCCGCTGCTCGAGTACAACCTCGAGGCGAAGCGCCTCGCCGCCGTGCACCATCCCTTCACCGCGCCCAGGGACGAGGACCTCGAGCTGCTCGCGACCGAGCCCGCGAAGGTGCGCGCGCAGGCCTACGACGTGGTGCTGAACGGTACCGAGCTCGGCGGCGGCTCGATCCGCATCCACCGCCCCGACGTTCAGGCGAAGCTGTTCGCCGCCCTCGGCATCGACGAGGCGCAGATGCGCCACCAGTTCGGCTTCCTGCTCGACGCCCTCTCGTACGGCGCCCCGCCGCACGGCGGCATCGCGCTCGGCCTCGACCGCCTCTGCATGCTGTGGCTCGGCGAGAGCTCGATCCGCGACGTGATCGCGTTTCCGAAGACGCAGAAGGCGTCCGACCCGATGAGCGAGGCGCCGTCGCCGCCGACGCCGGCGCAGATGAGGGAGCTGGGGCTCCGGTTCGTGCGGGGGGAGTAGAACGCATGGAGAAGGGGGGCAGGGACCCCGGCCTTCGAGAACACGCCGGCGATCCCAGCGACCCCGCGCCCGAGGCTCCGCATCCGGGCGGCCGGCGG
>JBFMAS010000174.1:0-14683 GCA_040755575.1 Thermodesulfobacteriota bacterium | reverse complement strand
TGGTCGACACGCCGACCATCCGCGACGCCCTCGCCCTGCTCGCCGCCGCGGACCTGGTCTTCACGCCCGACACGAGCATCGGCCACGGCGCCTCGGCGTTCCGCAAGCCCGCCGTGGTGATGTTCCTCGACGGCAAGCCGCCGCTCTGGGGTCTCTACGGCGCGCCGGGGGTGAACCTCGCGAGCCCCGACCAGTCGCTTGCGTCGCTCGAGCTCGAGCCGGTCCTCGCGGCGCTTGACGAGCTGCTCGCGGAGCATTCCGGCCGACGCGGCGTCGCGGCCATGCAACTCGTGCAGTGAGAGAAGCGACTCCGTTGCAACCATCTGCAAGGAGTCGCATCGGTGCAAGGTCGCACGGCGCCGCGCGCACCGTGCCCGCGTATCGTCTCTGGTATGTCGCTTGCTCCCTGGCGCTGCCGTGGTCGCGACCGTCTCGGTTTCCTCCGAGGTCGTGCCGTCCACGCGGGGATCGGATCTTCGCTCCGCCTACCGTTCGGAAAGCCTGGATCTCTGCCGACGTGCCGCGCGGACCGCGTGTCTCCTGTGGATCGCGGTGACGCCGGCGTTCGTCCTGATCGACTTCGCGCGCTTCCCCGACGTCGCCCCGCTCCTGCTCGGCCTGCGCACGCTCTACGTCGGCGCCAACGTCGCGCTGCTCGCGCTGCTCGCGACCGACCTCGGCGCCCGGCGCCCCCGCGAGGTCGCGCTGCTCGCGACGGCGTGCGGCGGGCTCCTGATCTTCGCGTCGATGGCCTTCACGGGCGGTCACGCGAGCCCGCACGTGAACGGGATGGGGCTCATCATCCTCGGCATGGCGCTGCTGATGCCGTGGTCGCCGGCATGGTCGATCCTCACCGGCGCGATGCTCGTCGCGAGCTACGCGGCGTACTTCGCCGTGAGCGAGCCGGTGGGCAACCTGCGCGTGTTCGTCAACAACGTCGTGCTGTTCTCCGCCGCCGCGGTGATCGGCGCCGTCAGCACGAGCCTCCGTGAGCGGCTGCGCTGGCGCGAGTTCAAGCACCGCTTCGCCTTCGAGAGCACCTACGGCGAGAAATGCGAGAGCGAGGCGAAGCTGCGTCTCGAGGTCGAGGCGAACCGGCGCCTGATCGAGGCGCTCGAAGCCGCGAACCGCGTGCGGGCGGAGTTCCTGTCGACGATGTCGCACGAGCTGCGCACGCCGCTCAACGTGATGCTGGGCCTCGCGGAGATGGCGCGCGACCCCGAGTTCGACGCCGCGGAGCGCGACGACATGCTCGAGCGCATCCAGCGGGCCGGCGTGCGTCTGCTCGAGCTGGTCGAGGGCACGCTCGAGGTCGGCGACCTCGAGGCGGGACGCGTCGGCATCGAGCAGCGCTCGGTCGCGATCGCCACGCTGTGGTCGGAGCTCGAGCAGGGCTGCAGCGACCTCCTGCCAAGAGGCGAGGTCGCGCTCTACTGGGACGACGACCTGCCGCCCGGCGAGATCCGCACCGACCCGTGCAAGCTGCTCGTGATCGTTCGCAACCTGCTCGGCAACGCGCTCAAGTTCACCGACCGCGGCCACGTCGTGCTGCGCCTCGCGGGCGACGCCGACCGCGTCGCGCTGGTCGTCGAGGACACCGGCATCGGCATCCGGCACGAGGACCAGGAGCTGGTGTTCGAGATGTTCCGCCAGGCGGACAGCTCCGAGACGCGGCGCTTCGAGGGCTGCGGTCTCGGGCTCTACATCGTGCGTCAGCTCGCGCACCGCCTCGGCGGGTCGGTCGAGGTCGCGAGCGAGCCCGGCCGGGGCTCGCGCTTCACGGTGACGCTGCCGCGCGACCCGTCGCGGCGCGGCGCGCCGGCGCCCGGCTCGGCGGATCAGGCGGTCTCGTCCGCACGCCGACACGCCGCCTGAAGCGGCGCGCCCGCGTCGGCACCGCGCCGATCGATTCGCTTCTGCACGCCGCCGCGAGCCCGCTTCGCGCGGCCCTCGAAATCGGCGTCGATCTCCCATAGTGTCCGGGACTTCACGACGGAGGACTGCATGGAGTTCGGACTCTTCATCCAGGGATTCTGCCCGGGCCGCAACGCGCACGACCCGCGCGCCGAGCACGCCGCGTTCATGAACGAGGTGGACCTGTGCGTGCACGCCGACCGCAACAACTGGAAGTACGTGTGGGTCACCGAGCACCACGCGCTGACCGAGTACAGCCACATCTCGGCGAGCGACGTCTTCCTGGGCTATCTCGCGCGCGCCACGGAGCGTCTGCACCTGGGCTCCGGCATCTTCAACCTGAGCCCGCGCGTGAACCACCCGGCGCGCAACGCCGAGCGCGCGGCGATGCTCGACCAGCTCACCCGCGGTCGCTTCGAGTTCGGCACGGGACGGGGCGCGGGCTCGCACGAGGTCGGGACGTTCAACATCCACGACACCTCGTCGACCAAGGCCGAGTGGGACGAGGTGGCGCCCGAGATCCTGCGCATGTGGAGGACGACCGAGTACACGTTCCAGGGCAAGTCGTTCTCGATCGACAAGCCGCACAACGTCCTGCCGAAGCCCTACGGCCCGTCGCACCCGCCGATCTGGGTCGCGTGCGGCAACCCGCCCACCTTCAGCAAGGCCGGCAGCCTCGGGATCGGCGCGCTCGGCTTCAACTTCTCGCCGATCGGCGACATGAAGCCGCTGATCGACGCGTACAAGGACGCCGTGGCGAAGTGCACGAGCCCGCTCGGCGACTACGTCAACGACAACGTGATGATCACCAACGCGGTCGTCTGCCTGAAGGACCGCGACCGCGCGCGCGCGGCGGCGATGCGCGCCGACCGCGGCTACCTGTTCTCGCTGGTCTGCCTCTACCACGACACCTTCCCGAAGCCGGCGGGTGCGCCGGTGTGGCCGGAGAAGCCGGCGGTCCTCGACGCGGCGATGGTCGAGCGCGCGATCGGCATGGGCGCGCTGCTGTGCGGCACACCGGACGAGGTGTGCGAGCAGCTCCAGCACTACGAGCGGACCGGCGTCGACCAGCTCGTGTTCGGCTTCCCGAACAACCTGACGCGCGAGGAGGCGCTCGAGACGATCGAGCTCTTCGGGCAGAAGGTCATCCCGCAGTTCGACCGCGACCCGGTGCACCGGACGACGCGCTTCCGCGACGGCGTCCGCGCGCGCTGAGCCGACCCAGGGAGCGGGCATTTGCATGAGCGCGCCGGGCACACGCAGCCTCGAGGGCAAGGTGGCGATCGTCACGGGCGCGAGCCGTGGCATCGGCGTGGCGATCGCGGAGCGGCTCGCCGGGGAGGGCGCCGCGCTGGCGCTCGTCGCGCGGACGCTCGACGCGGACCCGGGCGCGCGGCTGCCGGGCTCGCTCGCGGAGACCGTCGCGTCGGTCGAGCGGCGCGGCGCGCGCGCCGTGCCGATCGTCGCCGACCTCGCCGATCCCGCCGACCGCGCGCGCATCGTCCCGCAGGTGCACGCGGCGCTCGGTCCGGTCGACATCCTGGTGCACAACGCCGCGGCGGCGATCTACGCGCCGGTCGCCGAGATGCCGCTGCGCCGCCGCCAGGTCACCTTCGAGGTCAACGTGCACGCGACGGTCGACCTCGCGCAGGCCGTGCTGCCGGACATGCGCGCCAGCGGACGCGGCTGGATCGTCAACCTGTCGAGCGCGAGCAGCGTCCACCCGAGGCCGCCGTTCCGCAGCGTCGAGACCACGATCACGATCTACGGCGCGAGCAAGGCGGCGCTCGAGCGCATCACGACCGGGCTCGCCGCCGAGCTCTACGCGGACAACGTCGCGGTGAACAGCGTCGCGCCGGTCGCCGCGGTACGCACGCCGGGCGCCGAGGCGCTGGTCGGCCGGCTCATGCAGGAGCACCCGGAGCTCGTCGAGCCGGTGGAGTGGCTCGCGGAGGCCGTGCTCGCGCTGGTCACCTGCGACCCGCGGAGCTGCACCGGCCGCATCCTCTACTCCGGTCCGTTCCTCGACGAGATCGGCCGCAAGCCGAAGGCAGCGAGCGTGCGGTGATGGAGCCGCGTCCGTCGGTCAGCGTCGTGGTCGCCTCGGACTACGGCGGCCGCACGGCGGACGACTGGAGCTACCTGCGCAAGACGCTGCGCGGCCTCGCCGCGCAGGACTTCGACGAGCCGTTCGAGGTGCTGCTGGTCGACGCCACGCCCGAGGACGAGGTCATGCCGGCGGACGTCGCCGCCGCGTTGCCGGGCCTGCGCGTCCTGCACGGGACGCGCGACCGGTCGCGCGTCCTCCTGAACGACGCGGTGGCGCAGGCGCGCGCCGACGTCGTCGCGCTGCTCGACGGCGATTGCGCGCCCGTGCCGCGATGGCTCCGTGCCGGCGTCGCGGCGCTGCGCTCGCGTGACGACGCGGTCGCGGTGAGCGGCCTCACCGTCTACCCCGGCCCCGGCTTCCGCGACCGCGTCCTCGGCGCGCTGTCGCGCGGCTTCATCGACCCGGGCGGTCCTGGACCGACGCGCTTCATCTCGAACAACAACGCTCTCGTGCGGCGCGCGGCGCTGCTCCGCCACCCGCTGTCGAGCGCGTACCCGCGCGCGCTCGCCGCACGCATGCAGACCGAGGCGGTGCGCCTCGAGGGCGGCGGCCTCTACTTCGAGCCCGCCATGCGGGTCGAGCACCGCTTCGAGGGCTGGCCGATGGAGCGCCGGCTGCGGCACAACGTCGGCTACCGCGCGATCCGCACGCGCCAGCTCGATCCGCGGCTGCCGCACGCGTGGATGGTGCGGCTCGGCGCGCTGACCATCCCGACCGTCCTCGCCGCGCGCATCGTCGACAGCTTCCGCGACTGCGTCCGTGCCGGGCGCCACTTCGGGCTTCGCCGGCTCGAGCTGCCCGCCGCGTTCGCGGCCGCGGTCTACGTGCACCTGCTCGAGGTCCGCGGCATGGGCAAGGCGCTCGCGGAGGCCCGCATGGCGGAGCCGCCGCCGTGACGAGCGAGGCGCCGGCACAGCTCGTGCCCGTCGATCCGCCCCCCGCGGACGGCGTCCTGCGCCACCTCGGCTTCGGCGGCTGCGTGCGCCTGCCGCTGCGCGTCGACGCGCGCCGGCTGGCGGGCGAGCTGGCCCTCCTGCCGCAGGAGGCGTGGCTGCAGCCCGAGCGCGACCCGGTCGTGCACTTCCACGTCGACTCGTTCTTCGCGATCGGCTACCCCCGCGACGGCACGCCGCGGCCGCCCGAGGACCGCGCGGTCCTCGCCGCTCTGCCCTACCTGCGCGAGGTGCTTCGCACCCTCGTCCCGAGCACGCCGACGCGCGCGATCGTGCAGCGCCTGCGGCCGGGCGGCCTGCTGCCGATCCACACCGACACGCCGCGCTACTTCCGCGGCACGGTACGCCTGTCGATGCTCGTCGCGGGGGACGGCGCGCCGCGCTTCTTCTGCAACGGCGCGTGGTACGCGATGGCACCGGGCGACGTCCTCGCGATCGACAACCTGCGCCCGCACGGCGTGCTGAACGACGGCGCATCCGCGCGCATCAACGTGGTCGCCGACTACCTGCCGAGCGCGGGGCTCGTCGCGCTGCTGCGCGCGGGCGAGGCGGCGTCCGGGATCCGCGACGACGCCGCGCGCGCGGCCATCGAGTCCGCGAGCCGGGCGCACTACCGGCGCAACCGCTGGCGCAGCCTGCGCTACGAGCTGAAGAAGCGCTGGCGGCGGCGCGGAGAGCGCGCTCAGCCCGCGACGTAGCGATCGGGCTCGACCTCGCGCGCGCGTCCCGTCGCGAGCAGGCGCTCGAGGTGCTGCGTCATGCTGCGCCGCTCGACGTCGTCGGCGAACGCGACCGCGTCGCCCGGCCGGTAGACGAAGCGGTGTGCCACGATCTCGCCGAGCGTACGCGGCACGGCGAGGAACTCGAGCAGGCGCGCCTCGCGCGCCGCGATCACCGCCGCGAAGCGGTCGAGGCGCTCGAGGAAGGCGTCGCGTCCCTCGAGGACGCCGACGTGGTGGAACGTCGCGTACCAGCGCGCGTGCATGCGGCGCACCGCGGCGAGCGTGCGCTCGAAGTCCACGAGCGACGACCACGCGTCGCCGTAGTACGGCCCGAAGCTCGAGAGGTCGACGTCGCCGAGGTAGAGGACGTCGTCGGGCTCGACGTGCAGCACGCAGTGGCCGCGCGTGTGCCCCGGCGCGTGGACCGCGCGCACCCGCACGCCGCCGAGATCGAAGACGGCGCCGTCGGCGAACGGCGTCGGGTCGGGCCGCGGCCGAAAGTGGAAGTCCCGCAGCAGCACGTCGCGGAACGCGGCGTCGATCCCGGGCGAGAAGCCGTAGATCGCCATCATCGCGTCGAGCGAGCGGATGCCGGGCGCGTCGGCCTCGTGCAGCAGCCAGGGCACGTCGGGATAGAGGTGGTTCCCCGCGACGTGGTCCTCGTGGCAGTGGCTGTTGAGCACGCGATCCGCGCGCGGACGCTCGGCGCGCGCCGCGAGCGACAGCGACGGGTCGATCAGCATCGCCTCCTCGCTGCCCGTCACGAGCAGCGAGTTGCCGTGCGGGTAGCGGCCGCCGCGCTCGCCGCCGAGCACGGTGACCCGCCCGATGACGCGATCCCGCGTCTGATCGTCCGCCATGCCGTCAGCGTTGCAGGATGGTCTGCGCGCCCTTCGCGAACTCCTCGGTGGCCTTCGCGTCCGCCGTCAGGTCCGGCATCTTCATCGGCACCTCGATGCCGCGCTGGCACGCCGGGCGCGCGGCGAGCGTCGCGAGCCAGCGCTGCAGGTGCTCGAGCCCGTCGATCGACACCCCCGACCACTTGTAGGTGCGCACCCAGGCCCAGCTCGCGATGTCGGCGATCGAGTAGTCGCCGGCGAGGAACTCGCTCTCCGCGAGGCGGGTGTCGAGCACCTCGAACAGCCGCCGGCACTCGTTCTGGTAGCGGTCGATCGCGGGCTGGATCTTCTCCGGGAAGTAGCGGAAGAAGACGTTCGCCTGGCCCATCATCGGGCCGATGCCGCCCATCTGGAACATCAGCCACTGGATGACGCGCGAGCGTCCCCGGGCGTCGGACGGCATCAGCTTGCCGGTCTTCTCCGCGAGGTAGATCAAGATCGCGCCGGACTCGAACACCGCGAAGCCGCCCTCGTCGCGGTCGACGATCGTCGGGATGCGGCCGTTCGGGTTGAGCTTCAGGTACTCGGGCCGCTTCTGCTCGCCCGCCATGAGGTTGATCGCGTGCACCTCGTAGGGCAGGCCCAGCTCCTCGAGGGCGATCGAGGCCTTGTGCCCGTTGGGCGTCGGCGCCGTGTAGAGATCGATCATCAGCAGCAGCTCCTTCCGGGCGTCCTTGCTAGCGTACCGCCCGAGGTGCTGGAAGCGGCGGACCGACGCGCGAGCGCTTCAGCAGTGCGTCGCCACCGTGTCGAGCAGGCGCGAGAAGTCGATCGGCTTCACCATGCAGCCGATCGCACCGAGGGTCGCCGCCTTCTGCGGGGCGCTGCGGTCCGCCGAGATGACGATCAGCGGGATGTCCGCGATGGCCGGGTCGCTGAGCTGCTCGGCGCGGAACTCCCAGCCGTTCTTGCCGGGCATGAACAGGTCGAGCAGCACGAGGCAGAACCTCTCGGGCGAGCGCAGCAGGCGCAGCGCTTCGTCACCGTCGCGTGCCTCCACGGTGCGGTAGCCCTCCGCTTCGAGGAACAGGCTGATCGCTTGGCGGATGTCGTCGTCGTCCTCGACGACGAGGATGCTCAGCTCGTCGGGCATGGGCTCACCTCGCGAAGATTCGACGCGCGCGGCGTGCGGTCACGTCCCGCTCTCGACGGAGCCGGACCCGGGGCGGACCTCGCCGAGCTCGCTCGTTGCCGAGGGCCCGGCGAGGGGCAACGTGATGGTGAACGTGGCGCCGCGGCCGAGCCCCGGACTCGCCGCCGCGACCTGGCCGCCGTGGTGCTCGACGAGGCTCTTGACGATCGCCAGACCGAGCCCGAGCCCGCTCGTGGTGCGCTTGCGCACGTCCTCCGCCTGGCGGAACGGCTCGAAGACGTGTGGCAGGAAGTCCGCATCGATCCCTTCTCCCTCGTCCCGCACGACGATGCGTGCGGCATCCCCCGAACGCTGCACCGAGACGTGCACGGAACGCCCCGCCGGGGTGAACTTGACGGCGTTGCGCAGCAGGTTGCCGACGACCTGCTCGAGGCGCACGGGGTCGCCGATCACCGTCACGTCGCCGTCGAGGCTCGCCTCGATCGCGACGTCCTTGACCGCCGCCTCGGGCCGGATGGCCTCCAGCGCCGCGTCGGCGACCGTGTGCAGCGCGACCGGACGCCGCTCCATGTCGAGCCTTCCCTGGACGATCCGGGACACGTCGAGCAGGTCCTCGATCAGCTTCGCCTGCAGACGGCCGCTGCGCTCGATCGCATCGAGGGCGCGCGCGGCGCGCTCGGGCGGCAGGCGGCCCTGACGCAGCACCGCGACCCAGCCGAGCATCGACTGCAACGGCGTGCGCAGCTCGTGCGACACCATCGACAGGAAGTCGTCCTTCGCGCGGCTCGCCGCCTCGGCACGTGCACGCGACCGGCGCTCGGCCTCGTAGAGCCGCGCGTTGTCGATCGCGGCCGCCGCTTGCGCAGCGAACGCGACGACGAAGCGCTCGTCGCGCTCGGTGAAGGCGCCCGGCTCGGGGTGGCCGAAGAACAGACCGCCGAGCACCCCGCCGCGCGACACCAGCGGCGCGGCGAGGTAGCTCGCGACCGGAAGCTCGCCGGGCGCCGTCCCGTCGTCGGACGCGGCGCCGCCGTAGCGCGGGTCGAGGCGCACGTCGTCGAGGCGCACGACCCGCTCTTCGCGCAGCGTCACGTCGATGAGCGCGCCGGCGCGCGGCAGCGGGAAGCTCGCGCGCGCGTCGCGCGGCACGCCGGCCAGCGCGTAGGGTGCGAGCGCCTCTCCGGAGCCCGGCACGTCGAAGACGAACGCGCCGTAGCGTGCTCCGGTGACCTCGGTGGCCGCGTCGGTCACCGCCTGCACGAGCTTGCTCAGATCGAGCTCGGCGGACAGAAGCGCGCTCGTGCGATTCAGGATCGCCAGCAGGGCGAGCGTCTCGCGGAGCTGCATCTCGGCACGGTGCCGCTCGGTGACGTCGCGCGCGATCTTCGACGCGCCGATCACGGTCCCGGCCGCGTCCTTGATCGGCGACACGGTGAGCGACACGTGGATCCTCGTGCCGTCCTTGCGGATGCGCTCGGTCTCGTAGTGATCGACGCGCCGCCCGGCGCGGATCTGCCCGAGGATGTGCATCATGTCGTCGATGCGGTCGCTCGGCATCAGGCGCTGGATCGGCTGCCCGATCATCTCCTCGGCCGTGTAGCCGAACAGACGCACGGCGCCGTCGTTCCAGCTCGTGACGATTCCGTCGAGCGTCTTGCCGACGATCGCGTCGTCCGAGCACGCGACGATGGCGGCGAACCGCGCCTGCGTCTCCTCGTAGCGGCGGCGCTCGGTGACGTCGCGGACGATGCCGATCCAGCCGTCGACCCCGCCGCGCTCGTCGTGGGTGGGCGCGAGGATCGACTGCACGAAGTGCCGGCCCGTCGCGAGCTCGACCTCGGCCTCGTACTCCACGCGCTCGCCGCGCAGCACGCGCTCGACGAACGGCGCAACGGTCGCGTGGGCACGCTCGCCGATCACCTCGTCGATGCGCCGTCCGACGATGTCGTCCGACCGCCGGCCGACCAGCGACCCGTACTCGTCGTTGACCCAGACGTAGCGCCGCTCGCGGTCGAACTGGGCGACGGGTACGCCGGCGAGGCGGGTGACCGCCCTGAGACGCGCGAGCTCGGCATGCAGCGCCGCGCTCGCGCCCTCGGTGCCGGTCATGCCTGGTTCCGTCTCGGCGTGGCGCCGCCGCTCATGCATGGCGACTGTAGTCTGCGGCGCCGCGTGACGGCAAGTACGCTGCGCGTGGGCCACGCGCTCAGGGGACGAGCTTCTTGAGCGGCGAGCGCGGGGCGGCGCCGGGCGGCTCGAGCCAGATCGGGCTCGTCAGGGCGACGACGACGTCGCCGCGCTGGAGCTGCAGGCGGTAGCGGGCCGCGCCCGCGACCCGCAGGGCGAAGGTCGCCTCGGGCCCGTCGACGGGAAACGACTCGATCACCTCGCCGTCGCGCAGCACGTGCAGCGTGTGCGTCGGTGCGTCCGCGGCGAGCCCGAAGACGTGGGCCGTCAGCTCGGCCGAGCGCGCGTACAGGGTGTCGCCCATGATCGCCCGGTTGCCGCCCGTCGCGCGCGCCTCGAAGCGCAGGTCCGGTCCATCGTTGCCGAGCAGCTTGACGTAGGTGTGGCCCGCACGCACCGCGTCCCGGACCGCCTGCTCGGACAGGTGTCGCGCGTAGACCACGGTCGTCGCGCGGCCGATCGGTGACTGCGTCGCATCGTTCGTGCGCCCGGCGCGGTGCGAGTCGCTCGAGCCGACGGCGGCGATCTCGTGCCCGCGGTCGAGCGCCGCCTCCCAGAAGTCGATCGCCGTCAGCGTGAAGGGGTTCGGCGCGTCGCCGAACGCCGCCGGTCCGGTCTGGATCTCGATCGCGTCGACCAGCGCGTAATCCGTCTCCTCGACGCCGAAGTCCCACGGGCAGCCGCGGCAGAAGCGGCGCAGCGTGGGGTCGGACGAGGGGAAGATCGTCGGGTGGTTGATCTGCGTGAAGCCGCGGTGCTGGCGCACGACGCGGAACAGGTCGCGCGCCGGACGCGCGGGACGGAGCAGCTCGACGGAACCGTCGCCGAGCCACTCGTACACGGGCCCGGTGCGGTGGTCGACGTAGGTCACGCTCGCGTGGTTGTTGGTGTGGCCGGTGTAGGTGATGATCTCCGAGCTGCGGATGACGAGGTTGTCCGGGTAGTCGCGCTGGTAGCGCCCGATCTCGCCCCAGCCGGACGGCGTCACGTAGTCGGACAGCGTGATGAAGTCGAGGCCCGCGCCGCCCTCGGCGAGCGGCCGGAAGGCGTAGTCGAAGACCTCGCGCATGGTCGCATCGCCGAGCGCCGAGTGCTCGGCGTGCACGTGCATGTCGCCCGCGAACCAGGCGGGACCCGGGCGCACCGGCGCGCGGTCGTAGCGCGCCGGGCGGTACGGCTCGGCCGCGAAGGCGGGATCGCTCGACAGCTCGATCTCGACGCGCCAGCGCACGCTGCCGTCCGCGTCGCCCTCCTGCGCCGACACCACCGCCGCGACGCCGAGCTCGGCGGCCCACTCGCCGGGCGGGATCGGGCCGGGCAGGAAGCCGCGCGTCGTGCGCCCCGGTACGTGGCCCTTCGGGTCCTCGAGGTAGTCCGACTCGCTCGAGAAGCCCTGCGGCGTCACCGTGACGTCCGGGTGGCTCGAGCCGCCCCAGCCGCGGAACTGGTCGACGCCCCACGTGCCGCCCTCCGCACGCGACTGCCAGAGCCCCAGGTCGACCGTGTGCCCGATGTTGCCCGGCGTCTCGCCCTCGGGCCGGTCCCAGCAGTACTTCACCCGCACCGAGGTCGTGCCCGCCGGCACCGTGAACGGCACCATGACGTACGCGCCTTGCAGCGCATGCGGGAACGAGCCCTCGACGACCTGTGTCGGCGAGATCGGATCGCCGCCCTCGCAGACGCCGCCCACGAGCGCGATCAGGGTGACGGCCGCGACCAGGCGGCCTGTTCGTCGTCTTGCGGCATTCGACACGCGGCATGCCTCCAATCGAGCCTTCCTATAGGAGCCGCGCTCGTCGGCGTTCAAGGCGTGCCCCCGATTCCCCTCCACCCCGGACCTCGCTAAGCTTTCGCTGCGCAGGCGGTCCCCGCGCGACGAACGACCATGCAACACGGGCGTCCCGGTCCAATCCTCCTGGTCGACGACCAGGCGGACGTCAGCGAGGTGCTGCGCACCGCCCTCGTCCTCGAGGGATACGAGGTCGTGGTCGCCTCGAACGGCTTCGAGGCCCTGACCATGATCGACGACCTGCCGACGCCGTCGCTGATCGTCCTCGACCTGATGATGCCGGTGATGAACGGCTGGGAGTTCCGCGAGGCGCAGCTCCGCAACCCGCGCCTCGCCGACGTGCCGACGATCATCCTGTCCGCGCTGCGCTCGGGGCAGACCGACGAGCTGCTCGCGCCCGCCATCACGCTGGCGAAGCCGCTCGCCGCCGAGCGCATCGTCGAGACCGTGCGCTCGCTGATCGGCCCGCCCGACCGCCACGGCTGACGCTCGCCGCCTGCCGAAAAAAGATGCTGGCGGTCAAAGCTTGGGCGCAGCCCGCGCCGGCGAGGCGGTGTGGCGCCCGTGCGGCGCGGCAAAGAGGAGCAGCGCGATGGTCCCGCACTTGCAGGCCGGCCTGGGACCACCGCGTCCCCGCGCGACGCAACCTGCAGGAGGCCCGCGTGACCAAGATCGAAGCGATCATCAAACCGTTCAAGCTCGACGAGGTCAAAGAGGCCTTGAGCAAGGCCGGCGTGCAGGGCCTGACGGTCTCCGAGGTGAAGGGCTTCGGCCGCCAGAAGGGCCACACCGAGCTCTACCGCGGCGCCGAGTACACGATCGACGTGCTGCCGAAGATCAAGGTCGAGCTGGTCGCGGACGACGCGAAGGCGCCGCAGCTCGTCGAAGTGATCCGCGAGGCGGCCCGCACGGGGCAGATCGGCGACGGCAAGGTGTTCGTGGTGCCGGTCGAGGAAGCCGTGCGGATCCGCACCGGCGAGCGCGGCGTCGACGCGCTGTAGGGCGCTTCCGCGACCCGGCGCTCGCCGCGGGCCCGGCCTTCCCGCGTCCGTCGCCCGGGCGCACCCGCCGCGCCGGCGGCGCCGGCGTTTGTGCAATCTACAGGCGCGACCGGCGCGACCCTCGACCACCCCGCGTGTTGCATGGGGCATGGGCTGAGCGAACACCGCATGCCGCGCGTACCGCGGACCGTCGTCCGGTGCGCGGCCCCTTGACCGAGCTTGGCACGCTTCTCGCGATCCTCGCGGGTGGCGCGCGCTTCGATCCTCAGCCCGACGACGAAGGAAGGTCGAAGTGCATCTCCAGGATGACAGCAGGAAAGCCGCGCCTCGCGCCAGCGTCGCGCGGGGGTTCGGACGCGCGGCGTGGGCCGCCGTCCTCACCGCGGCGACTCTTTGCTTGTCGCCCGGGCTCGGCGCCGCGGCGGACGACGACGATTGGGAGCCGCGCGTCGCACGCGTCGGCTTGGTCGAGGGCGACGTCTCGTACCTGAACGCCGACGCCGACGAGTGGACGGCCGTCGACGTCAACGCGCCGCTCGTCACCGGCGACCGGTTCTACGCCGGCCCCGGCGCGAAGGCGGAGATCCAGCTTCCGGGCGGCGTCTACGCGCGCGTCTCCGAGGAGACGGAGCTCGACCTGCTCGAGCTGTCCGACGAGGCGGTGCACGTGAAGGTCGGCCTCGGCACCGCGACCTTTCGCTTGCGCGACGTCCCGGCGGGGCAGCACGTCGAGTTCTCGACGCCGGCGACCGCGGTGGTGGCGCGCACGCGCGGCGTCTATCGCATCGACGTCGCGGACGACGGCGTGACGACGGTCCTCGTCCGCGACGGCGAGGCCGACGCGTACCTCGGCGACGACCGCTACCGCCTCGGCGAGAGCCGCGGCGCACGCTTCGCGGCCTACGGCGAGGGCTCGTACGACGACGACTACGAGCCGGTCGAGGTCTTCGACGCGAGCTACGTCGAGCCCGATCCCTGGGACGAGTGGGAGAGCGAGCGCGCCGCGCGGATCCAGGACGCCGTCAGCTACCAGTACGTCGACGACGACGTCTACGGCGTCGCCGACCTCGACCACTACGGCGACTGGCACCGCCACGACGACTACGGCCCGATCTGGCGGCCGCGCCAGGTCTCCGCGGGCTGGGCGCCGTTCACCAACGGCCGCTGGGTCTGGCAGGACCCGTGGGGCTGGACCTGGGTCGACTACGAGCCCTGGGGCTGGGCGCCGTCGCACTACGGCCGCTGGGTGTACGTGCAGGACTACTGGGCGTGGGCGCCCGGTCCGGTCGTGGCGCGCCCGGTGTACGCTCCGGCGACCGTCGGCTTCCTCGGCGTGAGCGTCAATACCCCGAGCGTCTCGGTGTCGGTCGGCATCGGTCCGTCGGTCGGCTGGGTGCCGCTCGGCTGGGGCGAGCCCATCATCCCGTGGTGGCGCGGCGTCGGCGGCGTCGTGCCGGGCCGTCCGTGGTGGGGCGGCTGGGGCGGCCCGCGCATCGTCAACAACACCGTCATCAAGGAAACCAACATCACCAACATCAACGTGACGAACATCCGCTACGCGAACCTCGAGCGCCCGCGCGCGTTCACCGCGGTGGACCGCGACTCGTTCGTGCGCGGCGACCTGCGCCGGCTCGACCTGCCGCACGGACGCTTGCGCGAGATCGCCCGACCGCTGCGCGGCGCGCCGGACGTCGTCCCGCAGCGCGACAGCCTGTTCGCCGTGCGCCCGGCGAAGCTGCGCGAGGGCCGACGCGTGCAGCCGCCGCGCGAGGCGCTGCAGCGCGCCGCGGTGACGACGCGCGCGCTGCCGGCGGCGCGCCCGGCGTTCGCGAAGAAGCGCGAGCTCATCGAGAAGAGCAAGGGGCAGCCGGTGCCGCCGCGCGAGCTGCGCCGCCTCGCCCGTGCGGACGACGGCGCCAGGCGGGCGCAGGTGCGCACCGTCCCTGCGCGTGGCCAGCGCGTCGTGGTCCCCGAGGTCACGGCCCAGGCGCCGAAGCAGGCGCGTGGCCCGATCG
>JBFMAS010000173.1:0-2662 GCA_040755575.1 Thermodesulfobacteriota bacterium | reverse complement strand
CCGCAGCTGCGAGCAGCCCGCCAGCGCGAGCAGCGCGACGCCGAGCAACGCCGCCGCGCCGCGCTCAGTACGCGACCAGCACCGTGCCATGCGCCACCACCCGTCCGACGAGCTCGCGCCGCGAGCTCGCGTTCACCACCCGGACGCGCTCGCCCGCACCGCCCGTGTCGAGCGCCTCGCCGCTCGCGCTGAGCCGCATGCCGCCGGTCTCGAGCAGCACCCGCACCGCGTCGCCGCGCGCAACGAGCGGCGCCGTCGCGAGCGCCTGCAGCGTGAGCGGGCGCCCAGCGGCCAGCGCGACGCGCGCCTCCTTGCCGACCGCCTCCTCGACCGACGTGACGACGGTCGCCGGCAGCTCGTCGAGCCGCCGCTCCTCGACGCGCACGTCCTCGCCGCGCAGCACCGCGCCGCGGGCCACCGCCTGGCGCGCCACCACCACCGGCCCGAAGCTCGCGATCCCGACGCGCGCCGGCACCGACGCCGCCTGCCGGCCCTCCTGGAAGATCGTCACGTCGACCCGCCGCTGGCCGCCGCCGGTCGAGCGCGCGCTCGGCTCGCCGACCACGACGTCGTAGGCGCCGAGCGCGACCCGCACCGGACGCGCGAGCTCGACGGTGTCGACGCGGTCGCCGGGCGGCAGCGCGTCCTCGAGCGCGGCGACGACGAGCGGCCGCAGCTCGGCCTCGTGCAGCGTCTGCGACGCGCG
Source organism: Thermodesulfobacteriota bacterium (assembly GCA_040755575.1). GTDB lineage: Bacteria > Desulfobacterota > Binatia > UBA12015 > UBA12015 > DATCMB01. Next base: position 1,956 of record JBFMAS010000173.1, on the reverse strand, counting down.
GCTCACCGTCACCGCGGCCGGGATGTGGTAGGTGATCGAGTCGTCGAGCCCGGCCGCGCGCAGGCGGTTCAGCAGGTCGTGCCCGGCGAGCCTGCGCCTCGCGCCCGGAGCCGGCGCGTCGCCCACCTCGAGCGAAGCGAGCTCGCGCGCGGCACCGTCGAGCAGCGCGACGTCCTCGAGACGCACGACGGCGCCGACCACGCTCGCCTGCGGCTGGACGCGGATGCTGCCCGAAGCGGCGAGCGCGCTCGCACGCGGCAGCACGGCGGCCGCGCACGCGAGCGCCGCCACGGCGGCCAGCGGCACGCGCCGCGGTGACCCGCCGGTGTGCGAGGCGACGACAGAGCGCATCACGTCACCGCACGATCGCCGCCGTGGCGCGCAGCATCTCGTCCGCCGCCGACACCGCGCGCGAGTTGATCTCGTACGCCCGCTGGCCCGTGATCATCGCCACCAGCTCCTCGACGACGCTCACGTTCGAGCCCTCGAGGAAGCCCTGCGTCAGCTCGCCGAAGCCGTCCTGGCCCGGCGTGCCGAGCTGCGGCGTGCCCGAGGTCTCCGTCTCGGTGAAAAGGTTGCGTCCCTCGGCGCGCAGCCCGGCCGCGTTCGCGAAGCGGACGGTCTGGATCTGGCCGATCTGCGTCGGCGCGGCCTGGCCGGGGAGCTGCACGGTCACCGTGCCGTCGTTGCCGATCGACACCGACTCGGCGCCCTGCGGGATGGTGATCTGCGGCGTCAGCGAGTCGCCGTCGGAGGTGACGAGCGAGCCCGTCGAGTCGAGCTTGAACGCGCCCGAGCGGCTGTAGGCGAGGCTGCCGTCGGGCAGCGTGATCTGGAACATGCCGTCGCCGCGGATCGCGACGTCGAGCGGGTTCGCGGTCTGCGTGAAGTCGCCCTGCAGGTGCACGCGCTGGATCGCGGCCGGCTTCGCCCCCAGTCCGACCTGCACGCCGGTCGACACCTGCGTCGTGCCGGTCGCCGCGCTGCCGGGCTCGCGCAGCGTCTGGTAGAGCAGGTCCTGGAAGTCGGCGCGGCTGCGCTTGAAGCCGGTCGTGCTGACGTTCGCCAGGTTGTTCGCGATCACGTCGATGTTGAGCTGCTGCGCCTCCATGCCGGTCGCAGCGGTGTAGAGCGCACGGATCATCGTCGGTCTCCTACGGTCGCGCGACCTCGTTGATGGCGCGCTCGCTCACCTCGTCGAGGCGCGTGGTGGCGGTGGTGTAGGCTTCGAAGCCGCGCAAGGTCTCGATCAGCGCCACCAGGTTCGCGACCGGCGAGGCGTTGGTCTTCTCGAGCGCGCCCTGGCGCACCACGAACGTGCCGTCGTCCGCGTCGCGTGCGGCGCCGGGCGCCGCCGTGAACTCGCTCGCGCCCTCGCGGCGGAGCTGCTGCGGGTCGTCGACCGTGACCACGCGGACGCGGCCGAGGCGGTTGTCGCCGACCTCGATGGTGCCGTCGGGGGCGATCTGGATCGGGCCGTCGTTGGCCGCGTCGCCGAGCGCCAGGTCGCCGCCGTCGCCCTGCACGCGTGCGCCGTCGCTCGTCACGAGGAAGCCCTTCGCGTCGAGCGAGAAGGTGCCGCGACGGGTCAGGCGCTCGCCCTGCGGCCCGTCTACGACGAAGAAGCCCGGCCCCGACAGCGCCAGGTGGTACGGATCACTGGTCGCCTCGAGCGAGCCCTGCGAGAAGTCCGTCTCGACGTGGCTGCGGTTGATCGGCGTCGCGACCGCGGTCGCGTGCGGCACCGCGCCGCGCAGCTCGCTCGCGCGGTGCACCGCGAGCTGCGCCTTGAAGCCGGGCGTGCTCGCGTTCGCCAGGTTGTGCGTGATGGCGTCGAGGCGCTCGAGCGCCGACAGGCTGCCCGAGACCGCCGAGTAGACCGCATGGTTCACCGCTTCACCTCTGCTCCCGTCGGCCGCCGCGCGTCGCAACGCACGTGCCAGCAACTTTGCTCTT
>JBFMAS010000172.1:3784-5735 GCA_040755575.1 Thermodesulfobacteriota bacterium | reverse complement strand
AACGTCCGCCGTACGCTCGAGGCCGTCGACGCGCGCGCGTTCTCCGCCGCGGTCGCGCGCATCGCCGACGAGAGGCGTACGGTCCTCGTCCTGCCGAGCGAGCAGTGCCGTGCCCCGGGCAGCCACTTCGCGGTCGAGCTCTCGCTGCTGCGCGACGGCGTGCGCCTCGTCGGCGGCTCGGAGTTCCGCGTCGTGAGCCAGCTCGCGCGCGTCCGCCGCGGCGACGTCGCGCTGGTGATCGACCTGCGCCGCCACGAGCGCTGGATCGTCGACGCGAGCGAGCGCCTGCAGGCGGCCGGCGCGCACCGCATCGCGGTCAGCGACAGCGTGCTGTCGCCGCTCGTGCAGGGCGCGAGGCAGGCGTTCGTCGTCGCGGCGGAGGCGTCCGGGCCGTTCGACAGCACGGTCGGCATCGTCGCGCTCCTGAACGCGCTGGTCGCGGGCGTCGCCGACCGGCGGCGCGCGGCGGCGACGCGGCGGCTCGACGCGCTCGAGGCGACCTGGGTGGCGAGCGGCGCGCTCGTCGATTGACCGTCGCGGGTGCGATCACCTCGAGCGAAGGTCCGCAACGAGCGAGCCGGCTAGGCGCGGTCCCGTACCGCGAGCGGAAAGAACGCGCGGCCTGCTTTCATCTCGTCGACGAGCCAGGACGCGAAGCCGTTCTTCATCACCCACTCGAGGCGGTCGCTCCGCCACTGCACGCGATAGGGGTCGAAGGCAGGCCGCTGCTCCTGCTGCAGCCGGGCGAGCGTCTCGAGGACGTCGGCGTCGTCCCGCGCAACCGCGGGCCGCTGCTGGACGCGGCCGAGCCACCCGAGCAGCCTCGGATGACGGTCGGGCTCGAGGGCGAAGCCGAGGAAGCTCGCCACCGCGACGTGCGGCAGGACGGCGATGTCGGCGATCGAGTACGAGCCGCAGAGGTAGGCGCCGTCGCCGAGCGACTGCTCGAGCTGATCGTAGAGCCGCCGCACGTCGCGCGCCGCGACGGCGCGCATCTCGGGATGGCTCTCGTGGCGGCCGAACTCGACGACCGTGACCGCGTACAGCGCCGCGTCGAGCTGCGTGTCCGCGAGGTCCTCGATCAGGCGGCACCTCGCGCGCAGGCGGGCATCGCGCGGGTAGAGCGCCGGCTCGGGGTGGCGGTCCTCGAGGTACTCGCAGATGACCGTCGAGTCGAACAGCGCGAAGTCGCCGTCGAGCAGCGCCGGGACCTCGGCGCGCGGGTTCACGTGCACGAAGTCGGTACGGTTGCAGTCCCCGTGCAGCGCGCGCACGCGCTCGAACGGCAGGTCCTTCTCGTAGAGCGCGATCCGCACCTTGCGTGCGTACGGGCTGAAGACGTCGTCGAACAAGGTCAGCATGAGAAGCCTCCCGGCACGCCGAAAAGGCGCCGCTCACCGTCCCGCGCGGTCGAATGCGCTTTCATCGAAAAGCCCGTTGGGAGATTACCATCGTCGGCGCCCTGCCGCCGATGGCGCGCCACGACGGAGCGAGCATGAGCATTCGCGTTGCAGCGACCGATGCGGAGATCGCCGCCTGCCATCCCGTCATGCGCGAGCTTCGGCCCCACGTCGAGGAGGGCGAGTTCGTTGCCCGGATCCGGCGTCAAGAGCAGGCCGGATATCGACTCGCCTATCTCTCGGCGGCGGACGGCATCGTCGCCGTCGCGGGATTCCGGGTCGGTGAGAGCCTCGCGTGGGGGCGCTTCCTCTACGTCGACGACCTCGTGACGCTGCCCGCGCGGCGCTCGCAGGGTCACGGGGCGAAGCTGCTGTCCTGGCTCAGGGACGAGGCTGCACGGCAAGGCTGCCAGCAGATGCACCTCGACTCGGGCATACGGAGAAAGGACACGCACCGCTTCTATGAGCGTGAGGGCATGAGCGTGACGAGCCTTCACTTCGTCGAGAGGATCGGCGCGACGGGCAACGCGTCGTGAGCGCTGCGACCTCGC
>JBFMAS010000172.1:0-3684 GCA_040755575.1 Thermodesulfobacteriota bacterium | reverse complement strand
CGACTCGGGCATACGGAGAAAGGACACGCACCGCTTCTATGAGCGTGAGGGCATGAGCGTGACGAGCCTTCACTTCGTCGAGAGGATCGGCGCGACGGGCAACGCGTCGTGAGCGCTGCGACCTCGCGCGGCGGGACCGCGCCCGCGGTGACCTTCTATCGAATCGCTTACTGGCTGGGCTTCACCCCGTGGGAGCACGGCCTCGCGCAGCCGGCAGTCGCGCGGCAGATCGCGGCGATGCTCGACCGCGAGGAGGCGGGACGCGGGCGGCCCCTCGGGCGCGCGCTCGACCTCGGCTGCGGCAGCGGCATCCACGCCGTCGAGCTCGCGCGGCGCGGCTGGCAGGTCACGGGCGTCGACGCGGTGCCGAAGGCGGTCGACCAGGCACGCAGGCGCGCCGCCGAGCTGGGCGTCGGCGTGGACTTCCGGCTCGGCGACGTCACGAACCTCGCGGCGCTCGACCTCGAGCCCGGCCTCGACCGCGCGGAGATCGAGCGGATCTACCCGCAGTGGACGATCACCGACGAGCAGGCGCAGGACGCGCGGCTGCCGTGGTTCCTCGACAAGCTCGGCGCGGCGCCGCGCTGGTATCGCCTGCGGCGGGGGTGATCCCGCCGGGAGCCCGTCGTTCTCCGGGTCCGCGACGGCGGCACGATATCGAAGCGAGCGCGTCCGATATCGGATCGGCATGCCGCACGCCCCGTGCGGCGCCGCAGACCGCGCCCTCGCAAGATCGATCTGCGTCAAATTCGCGCGGGTTCGGCGCTCCGCAGACGGCGCGCCCGATCGGCATCCTTCCTGCGATGCGCGACCGGCGCGAGCGATCGGGCTCGCTCGAACCAAAGTCGATCGAACGAGGAAGGAGATCGGTCATGAACGCGAAGCTCAAGAAGGGCCTGCTCACGACGATGGCTGCGCTCGCCGCGACGGTGCTGCTCGGCGCCGGCAGCTCCCGGGCCGCCGACATGTGCATGCGCGACGACTACAACTCGACGCTGGTCTTCAAGAAGTTCAAGTTCCCCCGGGCCGGCGACTGCAAGCCGGTGAACGGCTACGAGCTCGGCACCAACTGCGTCATCTCCGGCACCGCGTGCGCGACGTCGAACAACATCGACGTCCGCTTCAACCTCAACGTCGCGTGCCCGTTCGGCTACATGGGGACGCACTCGTTCCGCATCGACCGCTTGTACTCCGACCTCAACCAGGCGGGCTTCGGCTACGCGTGCTCGCCGAACACCGCGTCCGGAAGCTGGACCTGCACGCAGTGGCACATCAACACGATCACGTGCCCGAACCCCCGCCCGCTGAACTGAGGCCCGGTCCGAGGCACCGTCCCTCGTCGCTTGCGATCGCCCGGCTCCGCGAGCTGCGGGCGAGGGACGGGCGCCGGCCGGGCGCCCCGAGGAACGTTGCATGCCGCGTGCAGATTTGCTGATCTGACCGCGCCCGACCACCCGGTCGGGCGCCCCAGAACGCGCAACGCAACGAGAAGGAGCCAAGCAGCATGGGTCGCAAAGTGTACGTCGTCGGCGTCGGCATGACGAAGTTCGAGAAGCCCGGCGCCAAGAGCTGGGACTACCCCGACATGGCGAAGGAGGCGGGCGAGAAGGCGCTCGCCGACGCGGGCATCGCCTACGACCTCGTCGAGCAGGCGTGCGTCGGCTACTGCTACGGCGACTCCACCTGCGGCCAGCGCGCCGTCTACCAGCTCGGGCTCACCGGCATCCCGATCTACAACGTCAACAACAACTGCTCGACCGGCTCGACCGCGCTGTTCATGGCGAAGCAGTTCATCGAGGGCGGCATCGCCGACTGCGTGCTCGCGCTCGGCTTCGAGAAGATGGAGAAGGGCTCGCTCGGCGTCAAGTTCAACGATCGCACGAACCCGATGGACAAGCAGTTCATGATCATGAACGAGCTGCGCGGCGTCGGCGCCGCTCCGGTCGCGCCGCAGTTCTTCGGCAACGCGGGCCGCGAGCACATGGAGAGGTACGGCACGACGCCCGAGCACTTCGCGAAGATCGGCTGGAAGAACCACAAGCACTCGGTGAACAACCCGTACTCGCAGTTCCAGGACGAGTACTCGCTCGAGCAGATCAAGGCGGCGCCGATGGTCTGGGAGCCGCTCACCAAGCTGCAGTGCTGCCCGACCTCGGACGGCTCGGGAGCCGCGATCCTGGCGAGCGAGGAGTTCGTCAAGAAGCACGGCTTGCAGGCGAAGGCGGTCGAGATCCTCGGCATGGCGATGACCACCGACTTCGGGAGCACCTTCGGCGACAAGAGCTCGATGAAGCTCGTCGGCTACGACATGACGAAGGAGGCCGCGCGCCGCGTCTACGAGCAGTCGGGCTTCGGCCCCGAGAACGTCGACGTCGTCGAGCTGCACGACTGCTTCTCGGCGAACGAGCTCATCACCTACGAGGCGCTCGGGCTGTGCCCCGAGGGCAAGGCGGGCGAGTTCATCGACTCGGGCGCGAACACCTACGGCGGCAAGGTGGTGGTGAACCCGTCGGGCGGCCTGATCTCGAAGGGCCACCCGCTCGGCGCGACGGGGCTCGCGCAGTGCGCGGAGCTCAACTGGCAGGTGCGCGGCCAGGCGGACAAGCGCCAGGTGAAGGACGCCAAGATCGCGCTGCAGCACAACCTCGGGCTCGGTGGTGCGGCGGTGGTGACGATGTACCGCAAGGCGCAGCTCGGCTGAGCTGACGAGCGGAGGGCGGGCGCGCGGCGGAGGTCGCGCGCCTGCCCGCGCTCGTGTGAAGGGCTCGGCGGATGCGGTCCACTTCCGCCGGTGCCTGAGCTCGTGCAGCCGCCGGGCTCACCGGGCGCTCGTGAGGACCCGGCCGACGGGGCGACTCGCCGTACCTCTCGGTGATCATGCGCCGCACGGCGGCTGCTCCGGCCGCCCCGAGCGAGCCCGGCTTGTCGCCGAGTCGTGGCTTGCTCACGGTGCGGATCTGATCGACGGCGACCGCCGCAGGCCGCGCGCGCAGCGCACCTGGAGGCGCGAGCGCCAGCTCGGGTGAAGTGAGCTCGTCAGCGGACCGACGGTGTCGGTGTCGAGACGCCGGTTGAGGACATCGAATGAACTCCTCGAACGTGCTGGCTAACGACCCGGCGGTTCAGCGGCGGTGCGCGGCGCCGTCCGCTGCAAGCGCGGGTTGGGCGATGACATCGATCGCTGCGACCCCCGCGCGACTCTTCGCGAAAGGGATCCAGGTGATCGGAGCTGCAAACGTGATCTCCTTGCCGTGCGGCGTCGGTCGCCGAAGCCCGCTGTAGAAGAAAGTCCATCGCGACGAGGTCAGCTTCATCAAACCGCTCAACAAGAAATGGCCAGGTCCGGATAACTCCGACCGCCTGCTGTATTGCGCCCGACCGTCGCTCGAAGCTGCATCGTCGTAGCTTCGCCACTCGCCAGTCTAATCGAGTGACACCCGCGGACGGCGGAGCCTGCGTTCAACCACGACGTTCGCAGCGGTAACGCCATGCGAGCCGCGGCCGGCACAACATTGCGAGACGACGACACGTCACGCAAGACGTTCGCTAAGCGAGGCGTTGCCGTGCCGGTCAATCGTCGCGAAACACCTTCTCGCGCTGACGGCGTGTCGCGGACGCGCCGTACGTGTCCGCCGGAATTTTTTCACGCGTGCCCTTGACGAATTTCGAGGTGGCCACCCGCCT
>JBFMAS010000171.1:0-4975 GCA_040755575.1 Thermodesulfobacteriota bacterium | reverse complement strand
CCGCCGCTTAAATGAAATTGACTTTCAATTTCATGCACGGTAGGTGGCCGGGGACGCTCGGCTGCGCGCTGGATGCCCGCGGCCGGGCGCCGGGAAAGGAGCGAGCATGGAAGGAGCGGTCGCGTTCACCGAGGAGATGCTGGCGGCGTGCCGGGGGCTCGGCCGGGCGAGGGTCGTGCTGCGCAACCCGGTCGGGGTGGTGGAGGTGTTCGCCGACCTGGCGGCGCTCGAGCTGCGCGACGGCTGGGCACACCTCTGCACCGAGCCCTTCCACCTGCACCTCCACTGCCACGCGATCGCCGAGGTCCACTTCCGCGTCCCGGACGCCGCCGACACCGCGAGCGCGAGCCGCGCCGTGTGGTTCGCGGACAAGCACGGCGTGCCGCTGCTGCTGCTCGTGCTCGACCAGGCGCGGGGCGACGGCGCCGCCGAGCAGGCGCGCGTGTTCGACGGCCTGCGCGACGAGCACGGGCCGTCCCGGCCGCTGATGTCGCTCGACGCCCTGCCGCCGCGCAGCGCGATGAGCTGACCGCCGTCCCGCGCGCGCGGACGCGATTCGCCTGCGGCGCGAACTCTCGCTAAGAGCGGGGCGATGGCGGTGCTGGGAACCCGCGTCGACCCCGCGGCCGAGTCCTTCGTGCGCAACCGCGAGGGCATGCTCGCACGGCTCGCCGAGATCGACGAGCTGCTCGCGCGGGTACGCGCGGGCGGCGGGCCCAAGTACCTCGCCCGGCACCACGAGCGCGGCAAGCTCCTGCCGCGCGAGCGGATCGAGCTTCTGCTCGACCGCGACGCGCCGTTCCTCGAGCTGTCGCCGCTCGCGGCGCACGGCACCGAGTACGTCGTCGGCGCGAGCGTCGTGACCGGCATCGGCGTCGTGTCGGACGTCGAGTGCGTGCTGATCGCGCACGACCCGACGGTGCGCGGCGGCGCGACCAACCCGTACTCGCTGAAGAAGGCGCTGCGCGCCATGGACGTCGCACGGGAGAACCGTCTGCCGCTCGTCAACCTGGTCGAGTCCGGCGGCGCCGACCTGCCGCGCCAGTCCGAGATCTTCGTCCCCGGCGGCGCGACCTTCCGCAACCTGACGCAGCTCTCCGCCGCGCGCATCCCGACCGTCGCGCTGGTGTTCGGCAACGCGACCGCGGGCGGTGCGTACCTGCCGGGCCTGTGCGACTACGTCGTCATGGTCAAGGACCGCGCCAAGGTGTTCCTCGGCGGACCGCCGCTCGTGAAGATGGCGACCGGCGAGGTGGCGGACGACGAGGAGCTCGGCGGCGCCGAGATGCACTCGCGCGTCTCCGGCGTGTCGGACTTCCTCGCGGCCGACGAGCGCGACTGCCTGCGCATCGGGCGCGACGTGATCGCGCGGCTCAACTGGCGGAAGCTCGGCCCCGGCCAGAGCATGCCCGCCGACGAGCCGCTGCACGACCCCGAGGAGCTGCTCGGCCTCGCCTCGCTCGACCTGCGCCAGCCGATCGACGCCCGCGAGGTGATCGCACGCGTCGTCGACGGCAGCCGCTTCGACGAGTTCAAGCCGCTCTACGGCGCGAACCTCGTCACCGGCTGGGCGTCGATCCACGGCTACCCCGTCGGCATCCTGGCGAACGAGGTCGGCATCCTGTTCTCGGACGAGGCCGAGAAGGCGGCGCAGTTCATCCAGCTCGCGAACCAGAGCGACGTCCCGCTCGTCTTCCTGCAGAACACCACCGGCTACATGGTGGGCAAGGCCTACGAGCAGCGCGGCATGATCAAGGACGGCTCGAAGATGATCAACGCCGTGTCGAACAGCGGCGTGCCGCACGTTACCCTCGTCATGGGCGCGAGCTACGGCGCCGGCAACTACGGCATGTGCGGGCGCGCCTACGACCCGCGCTTCCTGTTCGCCTGGCCGAACAGCAAGACCGCCGTCATGGGGCCGCAGCAGCTCGCCGGCGTGATGTCGATCGTCGGACGGGCGGCGGCCGAGGCCGCCGGGCAGCCGTTCGACGAGGACAAGGACGCCATGATGCGGCGCATGGTCGAGGAGCAGATCGAGAGCGAGTCGCTCGCGCTGTTCAACACCGCGCGCCTCTACGACGACGGCGTCATCGACCCGCGGGACAGCAGGACCGTGCTCGGGATCGCGCTGTCCGCATGCCACTCGAACGAGGTCCGCGGCGCGCGCGGCTTCGGCGTCTTCCGCATGTGACGTGAGAGCTCCCCGGTCGCCGATGTCCTCCCCAGTGCCGAGAACGATCCGCAAGCTGCTGGTCGCGAACCGCGGCGAGGTCGCGCGCCGCGTGTTCCGCACCTGCCGCTCGATGGGCGTCGCGACGGTCGCGGTGTTCTCCGAGCCGGACCGCGGCGAGGCGTTCGTCGGCGAGGCGGACGAGGCCGTCGCGCTCGGCGGCGCGACGCCGGCCGAGTCGTACCTGCGCGGCGACGCGATCGTCGCGGCGGCGCGAGCGAGCGGCGCCGACGCGATCCACCCGGGCTACGGCTTCCTCTCGGAAGACGCGCGCTTCGCGGCGCGCTGCGCGGAGGCGGGCCTGGTCTTCGTCGGCCCGCCGCCCGAGGCGATCGCCGCCATGGGCTCGAAGCTCGAGGCGAAGCGGATCGCCGAGCGTGCCGGCGTGCCGCTGCTGCCGACCCGCGAGGTCGGCGGCAGGCACGGCTCGCTCGAGGCGGCGGTGCGCGAGCTCGGCCTGCCGCTGCTGGTCAAGGCGTCGGCGGGCGGCGGCGGGCGTGGCATGCGCATCGTGCGCGCCGCGAGCGAGGTCGACGACGCGGTGGCGAGCGCCCGGCGCGAGGCGGCGAGCGCGTTCGGCGACGACACGGTGTTCCTCGAGCCCTACGTCGAGGCGCCGCGGCACGTCGAGATCCAGGTGTTCGCCGACGCGCACGGCAACGCCGTACACCTGTTCGAGCGCGAGTGCTCGATCCAGCGCCGCTACCAGAAGATCCTCGAGGAGGCGCCGTCGCCGGCGCTCGACGACGGGCTGCGCGCGCGCATGGGCGACGCGGCGGTGCGCCTCGCGCGCGAGATCGGCTACCGCGGGGCGGGCACCGTCGAGTTCCTGCTCGCGCCGGACGGGCGCTTCCACTTCCTCGAGGTCAACACGCGCCTGCAGGTCGAGCACCCGGTGACCGAGTGCATCACGGGACTCGACCTGGTGCGCCTGCAGATCCTGGTCGCCGAGGGTCGTCCGCTGCCGGCGGACGCGCTCGCGCCGCGGCGCTCCGGGAACGCGATCGAGGTGCGGCTCTACGCCGAGGTGCCGGAGGAGGGCTTCGCGCCCGCGACGGGCACGATCCATCGCCTGCGCTTCCCCGCCGCGCCGGGGCTGCGCGTCGAGGCCGGCGTCGCCGACGGCTCGGTCGTCGGCGTGCACTACGATCCCATGCTGGCCAAGGTGATCGCGCACGCGGCGACGCGCGACGAGGCGGCGCGGCTGCTCGCGAGCGCGCTTCGCCGCACGCGGCTGCACGGCGTGCGCAGCAACCGCGACCTGCTGGTCGGCATCCTCGAGGACGAGGCGTTCCTCGCGGGCGGCGCCGACACCCACTTCCTCGAGCGCAAGCCGCCGGGCGAGCTCGCCGCGCGCGCGCGGCACGCCGACGCGGAGCGCCTCAACGCCGTCGCCGCGGTCCTCGCCGCGCAGGCGCGGCGGCGGCGCGACGCGCGGGTGCTCCGCACGCTGCCGTCCGGGTGGCGCAACGTGCCGTCGCAGCTCGAGCGCGTCGAGCTCGCGAGCGGGGGACGCACGATCACCGTCGCGTACCGCCTCGCACGCGGCGAGGCGCTGCTCGAGGTCGACGGCGAGCGGCTCGAGGGCGTCGTCGTGCGCGGGACGCAGCCCGACGCCGTGCTGCTCGAGGTGGGCGGCGTGCTGCGCCGCTTCGAGGTCCACCAGGTGGGCGACGTCGGCTTCCTCGACAGCGCGCTCGGCAGCAGCGCCTTCACCGAGCTGCCGCGTCACCCGAGCCCGCAGGCCGAGCTCGCCGCAGGCTCGCTGATCGCGACCATGCCCGGCATCGTGCTGCGGGTCTGCGTCGCCGCCGGTGACCGGGTCGCCGCGGGCGACGAGCTCGTCGTCCTCGAGGCGATGAAGATGGAGCACCGCGTGCTCGCGCCGCACGCGGGCACGGTCGAGGCGGTGCGGGTCGCGCCGGGAGCGAGCGTCACCGCCGGCGACGTTCTGGTGGTCGTCGCGCAGGAAGAGACAGCAGGAGAGGTCGGCAATGCCTGAAGCGGTGCTTTACGAGAACGACGGACCGGTCGCGTGGCTCACGCTCAACCGCCCCGAGGCGCGCAACGCGCTCAACCAGGCCGTGCGCCAGGGGCTGTGGGACGGCTTCCGGCGCTTCGCGGCGGACGACGCGAGCGCCGTCCTGGTCCTCACCGGCGCGGGCGAGGAGGCGTTCTGCGCCGGCGCCGACCTGAAGGAGATGGCGGAGCTCAAGCTCGAGGTGCCGCCGCCCGACTTCGCGCCCTATCTCCATCGCAACATCCGGATGCCGAAGCCGGTGATCGCGGCGGTGAACGGCGCCGCGTTCGCGGGCGGCTTCCTGCTCGCGCAGATGTGCGACCTGTGCGTCGCGGCCGAGCACGCGCGCTTCGCCATCACCGAGGCGCGCTGGGGCCGCGGCGCGCCGTGGGCGGCGCCGCTGCCGTGGCTGATCCCGCCGCGCGTCGCGCTCGAGCTGCTCATGACCGCGGAGCCGATCGACGCGCGGCGCGCGCTCGAGGTCGGGCTCGTGAACCGTGTCGTGCCGCTCGCCGAGCTGCGCGCGTCGACGCAGGCGCTCGCGCTGCGCATCGCGGGCAACGCGCCGCTGTCCGTGCGCGCGTCGAAGGCGATGGTCTATGCCGCCGCCGAGCGGGGCTGGGCCGCGGCCCTCGACGAGGGCGACCGCCTGTTCGAGCCGGTCTACCTGAGCCAGGACGCCCAGGAAGGGCCGCGTGCGTTCCGCGAGAAGCGCGCGCCCAGGT
>JBFMAS010000170.1:0-3042 GCA_040755575.1 Thermodesulfobacteriota bacterium | reverse complement strand
TCGCCGCGTGCGAGCGCGATCTGGCCCGACGTGACGAGCGAGGTGGCGAGCGTCGAGCGTGCGCCGGTCTCCTCGGCGAGCGCGACGGCGCGTGCGGCGTGGCGCTCCGCGTCGGCGAGGCGGCGCGGGTCGTGGCGCAGCAGCTCGGCGCGCGCGCCCGCGCACAGCGCTTCACGGAGCCGGCCTCCGGACTGACGGTCGACGTGCTCGAGCACGGTCTCGCCGCGCTTCAGCTCGCCGATCGAGACCAGCGCCTCGATCACGTTGCGCACGTAGAGCGGCAGGTTGGTCGCACCGGCGAGGCGCGCCTCGATGTGGCGCAGGAAGCGCGGCGCCGACGGCGGCATGCCGAGCTCGACGCGCGCTGCGAGCGCCACCGCCGCCGACGGCCGGCACGCGCCGATGTTGCCGATCTCGCGCGCCACGTCGAGGCTCTGGTCCGCCCAGCGCATCGCCTCGGCGTACTGGCCGCGCAGGAAGTGCGCCTGCGCGAGCAGCGACGCCGTTCCGGTCCGTACCGTGCGGTTGTTGTGCCGCGTCGCGTGCTCGTGCGTCTCGCGCGCCGACTCCATCGCGGCGTCGACCTGGTCCGAGTGGAACAGCACCGACTCGCGCATGAAGCGGACGCCGAACCACAGGTCCGAAGGCTTGCCCGGCGCGTCGAAGCTCTCGAGCTCGGCGAGCGCGCGGTTCAGCAGGTCCTGCGACTCGACGAAGCGTCCGTCGAACAGGTACGCGAAGGCGAGCCCGCGCGAGATGTTGACCGCGTTGACGCTCAGGTTCTCGCGCCGCGCGATCCCGAGCGCCTCCTCGATCAGCGCGAGGCCGTGCGCGAAGCGCTCGCCGCCTCCCGCGATCGCCGCGAGCCCCTCGTAGGAGGGGAACGCGGCGTAGGCCGATTTGACGCCGAGCGCGCGCGCCAGCTCGCGGCCGCGGCGAGCGACGCGCTCGATCTCCTCCATGTCCCCGACGGAGGTGTAGATGATGCTCATGTGGCACAGGCCGAGCGCGGCGGCGAGCGCCTGACGGGCGAGGGCGTCGTCGGCGCCATGCTCCAGCGCGGTCGACGCCGCCGTCCAGGCGGCGCCGTAGAACTCGCGCGCCGCCTGGTAGGAGGGGACACGCTCCGCGTCGGCCGCGGCGCGCAGCAGCGCCTCGATCGCCTTGTCGCGGTCCTCGCTGCGCGCGAAGTGGTGCGCGAGCAGCGCCGAGCGCTCCGCCGACGGCTCCCCCGGCAGCTCCTCGAGGAGCCGCGCGATGCGCCCGTGCAGCGCGCGACGCTCGCGCACGAGCAGCGACTCGTAGGCGATCTCCTGGGTCACGCTCTCGCCGAAGCGGAACTCGTCCTCCGACAGCACCGTCTTGCGGTGCACGATGCCGCGGTGCTCGAGCTCCTCGAGCTCGGCCGCGACGTCGATCCCCTCGCTCTCGAGGAGCCGGGTGAGCTGGTCGCGCCGGAACTGCCGGCCGAGCACGGCCGCGACCTGCGCGGTGCGCTTCGCCGCAGGCCCGAGGCGGTCGATGCGTGCCCCGATCACCTCCTGCACCGTCTCGGGGATCAGGATGTCCTGGATCGGCCGCGTCAAGCGCAGGCGGCCGCCGCTCTTGACGAGCGAGCCGTCCTCGAGGATCGCGCGCGTGATCTCCTCGAGGAAGAACGGGTTGCCCTCGGCCTTCTCGCAGACGCGCTCCTCGAGCTCGGGAGGCAGCTCGCCGCCCGCGATCGCGCGCACCATCGCCGTCGCCTGCTCGCCGGACAGCGGGCGGAGGTGGAGCTGCGTGAACGCGGCGCCCGGACGCCAGTGCGGCTCGAAGTCGGGACGGTGGCTGACGACGATCATGACCCGCACGCCGCGCAGCTTCGCGACCGCGAGCTCGAGCATCTCGCGCGACGGCTCGTCCATCCAGTGCAGGTCCTCGAAGATCATCACCACGGGCGCCTTCGCGCTCATCGCCATGACGAGGTGCGCGACGGCCTCGAAGATGTCCCGCTTGACGTCCTCGGGGGACTCCGCGCTCGGCTCGGTGGGCAGCGACAGCATGCGGGACAGCTTGGGCTCGAGCTGCGCGAGCCGCGGGTCGATCTCGACGAGGCGCCGGCGCACGTGCTGGGAGGCGTCCTCGCCGCGCTCGCCGGCGGGGATCTCGAAGTAGTGGCGCAGCATCGCCGTCCACGGCGCGTAGGGCAGCATGTGGCTCAGCGACGAGCAGCGCGCCTCCAGGATGATCGGCAGCTCGCGCGCGAGCCGCTGCTTGAGCTCGTAGATCAGCCGCGAGCGGCCGCTGCCCGCCTCGCCGACCAGCGACACCACCTGCGGCAGACGGCCGTGCAGGCGGCGATAGCAGGCTTCGAGCTGCGCGAGCTCCTCGTCCCGTCCGACGAGGCGCGTCAGGTCCCGGCTCGCGACGAGGCTCATCGCGCTCGCCTCGTCGACCGTGCCCAGCACCTCGTAGGCGACGATCGCGTCGCGCTTGCCCTTGACCTCGAGCGGACCGACCTCTCGCATCTCGAAGCGCCCGCGCACCAGGCGCTCGGTGGCGGCGCTGATCAGGATCGCGTTCGGCTGCGCGAGCGACTCCAGGCGAGACGCGAGGTTCGTCGTGTCGCCGGTCGCCGTGTAGTCCATCTTGAGGTCGTTGCCGACGGTGCCGACGATCACCGGTCCGGTGTTGATGCCGAAGCGCGCCTTGAGCTCGAAGTCGCGCTCGGCGAGCACAGTGTCGTTGAGCCGCACGAGAGCCGCGCGGATCGCGAGCGCGGCCCGGACGGCCCGCTCGGGCGCGTCCTCGTGCGCGATCGGCGCGCCGAACAGCGCCATCACGCCGTCGCCGGCGAGCTGATTGACGATCCCTTCGAAGCGGTAGATCTCGCGGATGCAGAGCTCGACGTAGCGATCGAGCAGGTCGCGGTACTCCTCCGGGTCGAGCCGGTCGGCGATCTTGACGGAGCCGGCGATGTCGCAGAACAGCACGGTGACGCGCTTGCGCTCGCCGCTCGCCGCGCCGGGCGTCGCGACCAGACGGTCGGCGAGGCTCTCCGGC
>JBFMAS010000169.1:0-4624 GCA_040755575.1 Thermodesulfobacteriota bacterium | reverse complement strand
CGTTTGGCATGCGCACGCCATCCAGTGAAGCCCAAGACCAGACGCGCCCGCTCCGCGGCGCGTCGCTAACGGCGGATGCCGCGTACCAGCAGGTAGCGCCACGCCTGGCGGATCGCGCCGCCCGAGCGGTCGCGCTCGAAGAGCTCGACCCAGGCGCGGCGCAGCTCCTCGCGGCGTTCGGGCTCGAGCGACGCGGCGAGCGTGCGCGTCGGGCCGTAGGCGTCGACGAACAGCTCCCACATCGCCTGCCCGGAGTCGGCGACGACGGGCAGCACCCGCTCGTCGTAGTGCAGCTCGAAGGTCTCGCCGAGCTGCTCGCTGAGGTACTCCGGGCGGCCCCAGTCGAAGGCGTTGCCGGCGCCGGGCGGCGGCGGCGGCGCGAAGGGACGCATGACGGCGAACATGCGCGCGACCACGCTGTCCGGGACCCAGCAGGCGAGCCCGAGCCGCCCGCGCTGCCGGCAGACGCGCGCCAGCTCGCGCGCCACGGCCGCGTGATCGGGCGCGAACTGCGTGCCGATTGCGGAGCACACGACGTCGAAGCTCGCCGTCGGGAACGGCAGCTCCTCGGCGTCGCCGACCTCGAAGCGCACGGCGAGCCCTTGCCACGCCGCCTTGGTCCGCGCCTTCTCGATCAGCGCCGGCGCGAGGTCGATCCCCGTCACCTCGGCGCCCGCGGCGGCGGCGCGCAGCGCGACCGCGCCCGTCCCGGTGGCGACATCGAGCCAGCGCTGGCCGGCGCGCGGCTCGAGCGTTCCGAGCAGGGCGTCGTGCACGCCCCGCGTGAGCTCCGTGATGGGCTCGTAGGGGCCCGAGCCCCAGATGATGCTCTGCCGCGCCTTCAGCTCCGCGAATGCCATCGCCGTCTCCTCGCTCGCTCACCAAGGACGCAGGGAACGACCCTTCCTATTGCACGTCCGCCGCGCCTGCGTCTCTCCCCTAGACCGTGTAGGCTCGCGCGCATGTTCGCAGGCAAGACCCTCATCCCGGGCCCCCACGGCCAGCTCGAGGCGATCTACCGCCCGACGCGGGAGGACGCCGCGCACGTCGCGCTCGTCCTCCACCCGCACCCGCTCTACGGCGGCACGATGCACAACCCGGTCGTCTTCCACTGCGCGCGGGCGCTGCACGAGGCCGGCTTCGAGACGCTGCGCTTCAACTTTCCCGGCGTCGGCGACAGCACCGGCGCCCACGGCCACGGGGTCGGCGAGGTGGACGACGCGCGCGCCGCGCTCGACTTCCTGCTCGAGCGTCAGCCGGCGGCGCGCGACGTCGTGGTCGCCGGCTTCTCCTTCGGCGCCGCCGTCGGCCTGCGCTTCGGCTGCGACGACGCGCGCGTGCATCGCCTGCTCGCGATCGCGATGCCGGTCGGCCACTACGACGTCGGCTTCCTCGCGAGCTGTACGAAGCCGAAGCTCTTCGTGCACGGTGACCGCGACGACGTGGCGCCGCTCGCGGCGCTCGAGGAGCTGCTCGCTCGGCGCCACGTTCCCGCGGCCGAGCTGCGCGTCGTGCGCGGCACGGGCCACTTCTTCGACGACCGCCTCGACGAGCTGCGCGACGAGGTCGGGCGCTTCGCGGCGCAGCGCTGAGCCGCGCGGTCCGGCGACGCTCAGGATACGGCGGCCTGCCGGGCGTCGAGCGCTTCGCGCGTCGAGCGCGCCTCGCCGGCGCCGCCCGCGCGGCGCAGGTGCTCGCTGTACACCACGAACAGGAAGCGCTCGACGCCGTCGATCGCGAGCGCGCTCCGCAGCGAGGGGAAGATCTCGAACGCGTGCTGCGCGCCCGGGATCTCGGCGTACACGACCGGCGCCCGTGACACCTCGAGCAGGGCGTCGTGGAAGTGACGCGCCTCGCCGACCGGCACCAGGGAGTCGAGGTCGCCGTGCACGAGGAAGAACGGCGGCGCATCGGGCCCGACGCGGTAGAGCGGCGACGCCTGCTCGTAGAGCTCGCGCGCGTCGTCGAGCTTCCGCTTCATCACCCAGCGCGCGAGCAGCCCGGCGAGGCCGTTGTGGCGGTAGACCCCGTTGCGGTTGGTGAAGTCGTACACGCCGTAGAACGACACGCAGCCCTGCACGGTCGTGTCCGCCTCCTCGAAGCCCGGCTGGAAGTCCGGCGCGTTCGGCGTCAGAGCCGCGAGCGACGCGAGATGCCCGCCGGCCGAGCCGCCGGTGACGACGATGAAGTCGGGGTCGGCGCCGTACTCGAGCGCGTGCTCCTTGAGCCAGCGAATCGCGCGCTTGACGTCGACGACGTGGTCCGGAAAGGTCGCGCGCGGGCTCAGACGGTAGTCGATGCTGGCGCACAGCCAGCCGTGCGACGCCATGCGCAGCATGAGCGGGATGCCCTGCTCGTTCTTGCTGCCGAGGATCCAGGCGCCGCCGTGCACCTGCAGCAGCATCGGCCGCAGGCGGCGCGGCTCCGGCTGCTCGTCGCCGCCGGGCCCGGGCGGCGCCTGGCGCGGGCGGTAGAGGTCGAGCTTCAGCGGCCGCTTGCCGTTCTCGGCGTACGGGATGTCGCGCAGGCGCTCGACGCGCGGGTCGCGCATCGGGAACGGCAGCAGGATCTCGCGCCAGTCGATGCCGTTCGACAGCTGCTCGGCGAGCTCCGGCAGGATCCGCCGGCGGTAGTCCTCGCCGAGACCGCGGCGCAGCGCCTGCTCGACGACTCCCTCCGCCTCGCTCGCGCGGCGATAGAGCACCAGCAGCGCCGCCCAGGAGGCGATGCAGATCGCGAGCCCGAGCCGCCCCGGCCACTCGGCGAGCGCGCCGAGCCAGACGAACGCCACCGCGGCGGCGAGCTGCCACGCGATGTGGTGCAGCGCGAGCTCGACCGTGAGCCAGCCCGCGAAGAAGCTGATGATCGAGCGCCGGCGATGCTTGAGCATCGGGTTGTAGGCGTTGAACGTGAACCAGGCCCCCGCCAGGCTCACCAGCAGGAAGGCGAGCGGCATCACGGCGCAGCATCCTTCGCCGCCGGCGGCGCCGCGAAGAAGCGTCCCTGAGCGCGCGTCAGCTCCTCGTCCGTGCCGGCGAGCGCGATGCTGCCGGCGATGAAGAAGCTGCCGTTGCGCCGCTCGGTGATCCCGCCCCGGATGACGAGCGGCGTGCGGGTCGGGACCGTGCGCAGGTAGCGCACCGTGAGCTCGCCGGTGACGACGCCGGTCCCTCCCTTGGCGTAGGCCGTCATGCACATCGCCTCGTCGAGCAACGTCGCCTGGATGCCGCCGTGCACGATGCCGGGT
The DNA here is from genome assembly GCA_040755575.1 of Thermodesulfobacteriota bacterium. GTDB lineage: Bacteria > Desulfobacterota > Binatia > UBA12015 > UBA12015 > DATCMB01. Next base: position 1,377 of record JBFMAS010000169.1, on the reverse strand, counting down.
GCCCCCGCGAGCGCCTCGGGCGCCGCGTACTCCACCTCGACGCCGTCCTCGGTCTCGTAGAACTCGAGGCGCAGCCCGGAGTGGTTGGCGGAGCCGCAGCCGAAGCAGGTACCGCTGCGGTCGTCGTCGAAGCGGATGGGTCGTCGCATGGGATCGGGCGGGTGACCGGAGCGTATCGATCGTGCGCCGGGGGGACAACCCGCGTCCGGAGCGTCAGACGGTGCGCCGCCTGCGTGCGACGCCCCGCGCGGCAGCGACCGCGAGCACGACCAGGAACGGCGGCAGCACGCGGCCCGTCTCTCGTCCGACCGGCAGGTACGACAAGAAAAAGATGAGCCAGACGTACCAGCCGCCGACCAGGTGCAGGAGGCGCCAGCGCCGGGGCCCGAGCCACGCCGCCGTGCGGTCGAACGAGGTCGCGGCCATCGCCGCGACGAAGACGTAGGCCACGCCGCCGAGGATCACCGTCGGAGGCGCGATGCCGGCGCGGAACTCGGGCGAGAGCCGCGCCAGCCAGACGATCGCGGCGAGGTGCGAGGCGTGCGACACGGCGAACGCGACGCCGAGGTAGCGGCGGTTGACGAGCAGGAAGCGCGTCGGTGGCGCAGGCCAGAGACGCGCCAGGGACGAGGCGGCAAACGCCGCGGCGAACAGGACGAGCGAGGTGCGTGCGCTCGCGCGCACCACCATGCGCATGCCGCTCTCGCCGGCGCCCTCGACGACCAGGATCGTCGCCTCGATTAGCCCGATCGCGAGCGCGCACCAGCCGACCAGCGGCCAGCCGACGAGCAGCGAGCGCGCCGCGGGCGCGGCCGTGCCGCGGGCGCGAAGCGGCCGGGTCATCACGCCGCGACCAGAGCAAGAACCGCCGCCGACGTCCAGCCGGCGCGAAGCGTCCCGTTTCGACGCTCGTCCGGGAAAGCGGGCGCTTCTAGGGCCGGCGCGCGAGGAACAGGTGCTCCTCGCTCGGCTCCTCGACGCCCGCGGGGAAGCGCTGCTCGAGCTCGTCGCGCAGTGCTTCGAGGAAGGCCGCGTGGTGCGGTCCCGCGAAGCGCCGCAGGAGCTCCGTGGTCGCGACGTAGCCGTGAAACTCCTCCGGCGTGAAGCGCAGCGTGCTCGGCAGGACGCGCGGCGCCGCCGGCTCGAGCGCGCTGCCGAGGAACGGCTCCGGCGGATGCGTCACGAAGCGCTCCTCGGGCAGCCGCGGGCCGAAGCGTGCGAGGACGTCGCGGATGATCCGCGGCGTCGCGGCGTCGCGCGTCGGGTAGCGCCAGAACAGCGCGACCGAGCCGCCCGGCGTGAGCACGCGGGTCATCTCGTCGAGCGCCGGGCGCGGCGCGAACCAGTGGAACGCGGTGCCGCAGGTGACGAGCGCGA
>JBFMAS010000168.1:0-15566 GCA_040755575.1 Thermodesulfobacteriota bacterium | reverse complement strand
GTGCGCCGCCCGCTGCGCGCGCTCACGCAGCAGCTCGTACGCCGACTCGCGGTCCGCGAGCTGCTCGTAGCGCCCGCGCAGCGGCGAGGACGCGACGATCCGCGCGCGCTCCTCCGCCGAGATCGTGCCGATCCGGCTGCGCGGCGGGCAGACCAGCGCGCGCTCGACCGGCGTCGGCATGCCTTTCGCGTCGAGGAAGGACACCAGCGCCTCGCCGACGCCGAGCTCGACGATCGCCCGCTCGACGTCGATCGCCGGGTTCGGCCGGAACGTCGCCGCCGCGGCGCGCACCGCCTTCTGGTCGCGCGGCGTGAACGCGCGCAGGGCGTGCTGCACGCGGTTGCCGAGCTGGCCGAGCACGGCGTCGGGCACGTCTCCCGGGTTCTGCGTGACCAGGTAGACGCCGACGCCCTTCGAGCGGACGAGCCGCACCACCTGCTCGACCTTGTCGCGCAGCGCGTCGGGCGCGTCGTCGAACAGCAGGTGCGCCTCGTCGAAGAAGAAGACGAGCTTCGGCCGCTCGAGGTCGCCGACCTCCGGCAGCTGCTCGAAGAGCTCCGACAGCAGCCAGAGGAGGAAGGTCGCGTAGAGCTTCGGCGCGTGAAACAGCTTCTCGGCCGCGAGCACGCTCACCACCCCACGGCCGCCCGCGACGTGCATCAGGTCCTCGATGTCGAGCGCCGGCTCGCCGAACAGGCGGTCGCCGCCCTGCTCCTCGAGCGCGAGCAGCGCGCGCTGGATCGCGCCCACGCTCGCGGCCGAGACGCGTCCGTACGCGACGTTCAGCTCCTTCGCCCGCGCTGCGACGTCCGCGAGCATCGCGCGGAGGTCCTTCAGGTCGAGGAGCAGCAGGCCCTCGTCGTCGGCGACGCGGAAGACGACCGACAGCACGCCGGCCTGGGTCTCGTTCAGGTCGAGCAGGCGCGCGAGCAGCAGCGGCCCCATCTCCGAGACGGTCGTGCGGACGGGGTGGCCGAGCTCGCCGAAGACGTCCCAGAACGTCGTCGGGGCGCCCTCGTGAGCGAGCTCGCCGAGGCCGAGCTCGTGGGCGCGCGCGGCGACCTTCGCGTTGCCGCCGCCCGCCTGGCTGACGCCGGCGAGGTCGCCCTTGACGTCGGCCGCGAACACCGGCACGCCGAGCCGGCTGAACGACTCGGCGAGGAGCTGCAGCGTGACCGTCTTGCCGGTGCCGGTCGCGCCCGCGACGAGGCCGTGCCGGTTCGCCATGCGCGCGAGCAGCACCTGCGGGCTGCCCTGCGCGCTCTTGCCGACCAGGATCGACCCGTCGCCGCTCAACGCCGCGCCTCCGCGGGGCGCCCCGTCGCCGTCGCGGCGATCACCCGCGCGCCCGGGGATCGTCGACGATGAACTTCCAGCTCCCGTCCGCCTGGCGGCGGACGATCTCGATCGCCTTGCCGGAGCCCGTCGACTGCTTGCCCTGCGCGTCGGTGATCGTGACCCGCCAGTCGTTGTACAGCACGGCGAGGTCCTCGCCGGCCCGGATCACCTGCGTCACGTTCAGCGCGATCACGGGCTTGGTCGCGATCCAGCCTTCGAGGACGGGGCGGATCGCGTCGGGGCCGACGTGGCGCTCGCCGTCGAGCAGCAGCACCGCGTCGCGCTCGTAGAGCGCGGCCACCGCCGCCGCGTCGCCCGCGTTGATGCCCTCGCCGAACAGCCGGTCGCAGTCCTCGGGATTGCGTGCTGCCATGATCCCTCCTCGCCTCGCGCCCGCCGCGCGCGCAGGCGGAGGCTCCCGTGGTGATAGCGAACCCGGCGTCGTCGCGAAGCCGGCCGCGGCGCCGAGCCGCGGCGCCGGCCCGTGGTCGCGACGGCAGCCATCGCCGGCCATTTGGCACACGCTCGGCGTGATCGCGCAACGGGTCTGGTGCCGGGATGGCGACGGTCAGAGCAGCGTTCGGTAGTGGTAGCGGTACGACGTCGCGAAGCCGGCGCGCGCGTACAGCGTCCGCGCCGGCGCGTTGTCCTCCTCGACCTGCAGGTACATCGACGGCGCTCCCGCAGCGAGCCCCTCGGTCGCGAAGGCGTGCAGGATCGCGCTCGCGGCGCCGGTCCTGCGCGCCGCGGCCCGGGTCGCCATGCCGAACACGCCGCACCAGCCGCGCTCGAGGACCGCGAAGCCGACGGCGACGGTGCCGGCGTCCGGGACCTCGACGCGTGCCGCGACGGTGCGCGGGCTCACGCGGCGCAGCAGCCGGCCGTAGGCCTCGAGGCGCGCGCGCTGCCCCGGGTCGTCCTGCGCCTCGGCGTGGAGTTCGAGCCAGGACGCGTCGCCCGGCGGCGTCGCGAGGACGCTGCCCGGCGCGGCGCGTCGCGTCGCGTGCGCGCCGCGACGTCCGCCGCGCGGGCGACCTGCACCAGGACGGGCGCCTCCACGAAATAGCCGCGTGCGGCGAGCACCGCGTCGAGATCCGCCGGCTCGACGGCCGGGCTGATCTGGTAGCGCACCGGCAGGCCGTGGCGGCGGTAGAACTCCTCGACCAGCACGAGACGCTCGTCGAGCGATCCGGGGTCGCAGCGGATCGGCAGGACCGCGTTGCTGCGCCGAAACGGTGCCTCCGGCCAGGCCCGGAGCAGCCAGCCGTCGACGAGCTGGACGCCCGACGCGGCGACGGCATTGGCCGCGATCTCCTCGAGGAGCCCGACCTCGCCGCCGCCGCGCGCCATCGCCTTCAGATGATGCCCGCCGCGCGCAGCCGCGCGCGCTCCCTCGCGCCGAGCCCGAGGAGCTTGCCGTAGACCTCGTCGTTGTGCTCGCCGAGGCGCGGCGCGCCGCGACGGATGCGGCCCGGCGTGCGCGACAGCCGCGGGTAGACGCCCTGCATACGCAGCGGGCCGACGACCGGGTCGTCGACCGTCTCGATGTCGCCGCGCGCGCCGACGTGCGGGTCGGCGCAGATGTCGGCCACGGTGTAGGTGCGCGCAAACGGCACGCCGGCGGCGACGCAGCGCTGCTCGATGTCGGCGGCGTCGTGGCGGCGCACCCAGTCGGCGACGATGCCGTTCACCTCGTCGGCGTGCGCGCAGCGCGCCTCGAGCGTCGCGAAGCGCGGATCCGCGAGCAGATCCTCGCGCCCGATCAGCTTCGCGAGCCGGGGGAAGAGACCGTCACCCGCCGCGATCAGGCTCACGTACTGGCCGTCCGCGGTCTCCCAGTTGTCGAGCGGCGCGGAGTTCGCGAGCCGGTTGCCCTCGCGCCCGCGCACGATGCCGAGCCGGTCGTACGCGGCCACGGTGTGCTCGAGGATCCGCAGGATCGACGCGTACAGCGCGAGCTCGACCGTCTGGCCCTCGCCGCCCGCCGTGCGCCGCGACGCGGCCGAGCTCGCCCTGGCGCGCGCGCCGGTGCTGGCCTTGCCGGCGCTCGCGCGGCGGTCGCGCTCGTAGAGCGCGATCATCACGCCGAGCGCGTTGAACACCCCCGTCAAGTAATCGGACACGATCACGCCCGGCCGCACGGGCGGGCGGTCCTTGTAGCCCGTCAGGTGCAGGAGGCCGCCCATGGCGATGCCGTTGCGGTCGAGGCCGGGACGGTCGCGGTACGGACCGGTCTGGCCGTAGACGCTGACGCGCGACAGCACCAGCCCGGGATTGACCTGCCGCAGCACGTCCGGCCCGAGGCCCCAGCCCTCGAGCGTCCCGGGCTGGAAGTTCTCGACCAGCGCGTCCGACGCCGCGACGAGTCGCTTGAACAGCTCCTGGCCCTCCGGCCTGCGCAGATCGAGCGTCACCGACCTCTTGTTGCGTCCCTCGACCGCCCACCAGAGCGAGTAGCCGTCCTCGAACGGCCCGATGGTGCGCATGAAGTCGCCCACCCGCGGCTGCTCGACCTTGATCACCTCGGCGCCGAAGTCGCCGAGCAGCGTCGCGGCGAACGGCGCGCCGATGCGCGTCCCCACGTCGAGGATGCGCAGGCCGGCGAGCGGGAGAGAGCGCGACGTCGCGGGGTCCCGACCAGTGCGGTTCGGCGCCGCGCTCTTCCTCCGGCTTCGTCGCGGAGCGGAGCGCTTCGAACGGCCTGTGCGCCGCTCGCGGTTCAACATGAGCCAGCGCGCTCGGACGAGAGACGACGGAGGAAGCGCCGCAGTCTCTCGAGGCTCTCGCACTTCGAGGCCGCTACGACAGGTCGCCAGTGGCTCGTGGCAAACGTGATCAAGGCAGCCGCGTATCCCGGGCCCACCTGCGCTGTCATACCGGCCGCGGGAACGAGAGCTTCTCGAATCGCTCTGCGTCGCGACCGTCGTGCCAGCTCCAAGAGCGTGCGCTTGGGGTGCACCAATCGTTCGGGGTCGGCCGGCACACGGTCGCGGGGGACAGCCAGGAAGTCGCTCAGCGCCTCACTGTCTCCGAGAAGCCACGCCTCTACGGCGTGGACTGCGACGTGCAATCGCATCCCTCGCGAAGGGCTTGCAAGCAAGGCTTCACGCAGCTCGGGAGCGCATGCAGCATCGGAGTCGAGGTCGCGCAGGACCAACCATTGCGAGAATCGCGCTGCATTGTTGTAGCCAGTGAGCGCCCGATCGATCGCAGCCTTTCCCGCCTTCCCATACACGAACGAACAAATCCATCCGTTTTCGTCGAGCAGCCGCTTCGCAACCACCTCATCCGTCACGCCCTCGACCACGAGCGTCACCGCGTTCACCACCTTGCTCACTCGGGAAACGCCAACAGCAACTGCTCGGGACTAGCCGGGGCGACCCGCGGAAGTATCGCTTCGCCGATCGGCAGCCCACTCTGAAGAAGCGCTCGAATTTCGTCGTTCTCCGCCGCGAGCGTAACGGTCGTGCCCTCGTGTGTTGGCCGCAACAGCAGAACTTCTTCTGGAGCAATGGCCGGATCGGAAAGCAGCGCTGCGGAATGTGTACTCACGAAGAGCTGACGTCGCGTCTTGCGTGTCGCGCTCCACATCATCGCCGCCAGGTGCTGAATTACACCCTCGTGCAGGGACAGCTCGGGTTCCTCGAGTAGAAGCGGACCTGCCCCGTCTAGGAGTGACCACAAGAGGCCCAACAGACGCAGAGTGCCATCCGAAAACTGATGCTCGCTTTGCCACCCGGCGTCGGGGCGCCAGTGTTCGTACAGACCGCGAAGATGAGGGCGCCCGGCATCGTCGCGCTCCAAACGGAGCTCGCGGAGTTGAGGGACCGCGACCTGCAACGCCTTGTTGATGCGGCGCAGCCGCGATTCGAAAGTTTGTTTCTTTTCCTTTTGGGTCCGAGCAAGTTGCTCGAGGAAGTCGCCACCATACGGGTCGTGGCCTCCGTTCGGACGAACGTACCGCTCCGGATCGCGGATGAGCTGCGGGACGATGTGCAAGTAACGCACCTGTGCGAGAAAGGCGGCCACCTCGCGGAATTCTCGGTTCGCGTTCACTTGCTCCAAATGCGTCTGACCGAGCCGTCCCGGATCCTGGTGATCGTCCGGATCGGGGCGGCTGAAAAGACTGCGCGTACCGCGCCAAACTTCCTCCTCCTTGACGATGGGGCGGCGGACGTTGTCTTGGCCGAGTGCGAGCCGATACCTCCACTGCTCTTCACCAAGCTTCATCTCGACATCGAGAATGATCTCCGGATGGCGGCGCGCGTGCAGCGAACGCAGCCTCGACACACCTCCACGACCCTGTACCGCCTGCTGGAGGCCGCCACGAGGCTCCGCAATGTCGCGTAAGAACCGAAACGCATCGAGCAGGTTGGATTTGCCGCTCGCGTTCGGACCTACGACGAACATCCGGTCGCGAAGACTCACGTCCACACGAAGGAAGTTCTTCCAATTTCGCAGGTAGAGCTTCGTGAATTGCATCGGCTATTTGCTCCCCTGCTATTGCTTCACCGCGGCAGCCCGAGCACGCGCTGCGCGATGATGTTGCGCTGCACCTCGCTCGTCCCGGCGAAGATCGACGCCGCGCGATAGTAGAGGTAGGAGCGCGTCAAGCGCCCGTGCGCGACGGCGTGCGGGCCGCCGTCGAGCACGCCGCGCGGTCCGAGCACGTGCATCACCGTGTCGTGCATGCGCTGGCTCATCTCGCTCCAGTAGAGCTTGATGAACGAGCTCTCGGGGCCGAGCGGCTCGCCGCGCACGAGCCGCGTCAGCGTGCGCCAGTTGTTGAGCTTCGCGATCTCGACCTCGATCGCGGCTTCCGCGACTCGCTGGCGCAGCGCCGCGTCGGTACGACCGTCGCGCGCGTGCCGCAGCAGGTCCTCGAGCAGCATGCGGTGGATCACGAGCTGGCGCGGGGCCGTGCCGCGCTCGTGCGCGAGCGTCGTCTGCGCGATCTCCCAGCCCTTGCCCTCCTCGCCGACCAGGTTCTCGCGCGGCACGCGGACGTCGTCGAGGAAGACCTCGTTGAACTCGGAGCTGCCGGTCATCTGCTTGAGCGGCCGCACCGTGACGCCGGGCGCGCGCATGTCGACCACCATGTAGGAGATGCCGCGCGCCTTGCTCGCGGCAGGATCGGTGCGGGCGATCAGGATGCCGTAGTCCGCGTACTGCGCCCAGCTCGTCCACACCTTCTGCCCGGTGACGCGGTAGACGTCGCCGTCGCGCACGGCGACGGTGCGCAGCGACGTCAGGTCGGAGCCGGCGCCGGGCTCGGAGAAGAGCTGGCACCACACGTCCTCGCAGGACAGGATGCGTGCGAGCCAGCGGCGCTTCTGCTCCTCGGTGCCGTGCCGCATGAGGGACGGGCCGACGAGGTTCACGCCGATGCGGTTGATCACCTCGGGGGCCCGCGCGCGCGCCATCTCCTCCTGGAAGATGTAGTTCTCCTCGACGCCGGCGCCGCGGCCGCCGTACTCGCGCGGCCAGTGCACGCCGACCCAGCGGTCGCGCGCGAGGCGGGACTGCCACGCGCGCAGGAAGGCGAACTCCGCGTCGAGCGTCGCGTGCTCGGCCGCCTCGCCCGACGCGACCTCGGCCGGCACGTTCGCCGCCAGCCACGCACGCAGCTCGGCGCGAAACGCCTCCGCGGCGGGCGAGAACGTGAGGTCCATCGGCGCCTCCATATCGGCGTCCGCCGCCACCCCGCAAACGCGTCTCGACGCCCGAGCTCAGGCAGCCGCCGCGACGATCCGCCGGACGGTGTCCTCCACCTCGCGCGCCACCTGCTGCAGGCGCTCCGAGCCGAACAGGCCCAGCATCGCCGTGGGGCGCACGAACGCGAGCTTCGTCCGTCCGCCCTCGGCGAACACGGAGATCGCGCACGGCAGCGCCGCGGAGATCAGCAGGTTCTCGTCGAGCACCTGCTTGGCGCGCTGCGGGTGGCAGACGTCGAACACGCGCACGTCGCGATCGAACGCCACGCCCTTCTTGGCGAGCGTCTGACCGATGTCGTGGACGTGCAGGATCCCGAAGCCGTGCTGCGCGATCGCCTGCTCGAGCGCGCGGCAGGCTTCGTCGAACGGCTTGCTCGACTCGACGACGACGATCTGCTCCATCGGCTGTCCTCCCGCGGAGCCGCCGCACGACGCCGCGCGCGGCGGGCGAGAGCCATTCTCCCCCCTTCCGGCCGCCGCGCCAACCGGCGAGCGTCGCGCTGCCGCACCCGCCTGCGGATCTCGTTTCGCTAAAGTGGCGGTCCTTTGACGCCGCGATCCCTTCGTGTGTAGTGTGCGCGCGGGTTGGGGTCCGGGATCTCGGGGTGAGGGCCGACGTGCGACGAAGTAGCGGCACGCGTGCACGGTGCTCGGCCGTGCTGGCGATGCTCGCCGCTCCGGCGCTTGCGCTGGGCGCGGCGGCCGACGACGTGCATCCGATCCCGAGCATGTTCGACCCGGTGTCGCCGCCCGCGGAGATGATCCGCGGCCTGTCGTTCCTGGTGATGGGCATCGCCGCCGGGATCCTCGTCGCGGTGAGCGGCGTCCTGTTCTGGTGCGTGTGGCGCTACCGGGCGCGGCCGGGCGACGACCGCGAGCCGCCGCAGGTCTACGGCTCGGATCAGATCGAGTGGTCGTGGACCATCGTTCCTGTGCTGCTCGTCCTCGTGCTGTTCCTCGCCACCTGGCGGACGATCGACGAGATCGAGGCGAGCGAGCCGCCGCCTGGCTCGCTGCACGTCACCATCGTCGGCCACCAGTGGTGGTGGGAGATCCGCTATCCGGACCTCGGCGTCGTGACGGCGAACGAGCTGCACTTGCCGGTGAGCGCGGACGGCGCGCGCCGTCCGACCTACCTGACGCTCGAGTCGGCCGACGTCATCCACAGCTTCTGGATCCCGCAGCTCGCCGGGAAGATGGACGTCGTCCCGAACCGCACCAACCGGCTGTGGGTCGAGCCGCGCGCGACCGGCACCTTCGTCGGGCAGTGCGCCGAGTACTGCGGCACGCAGCACGCCAAGATGCTGCTCCGCGTGACGGTGCACGAGCCGCAGGACTTCGAGCGCTGGGCGGCGGCGCAGCGCGCACCGGCGGCGAGCGACGCGAGCGTCGCGGAGGGCCGCGCGATCTTCCAGAGCACCGCGTGCATCAACTGCCACGCGCTCGACGGCACCGTCGCCGACGGCAGCTTCGGGCCGGATCTCACGCACCTGATGAGCCGCGCGACGATCGGCGCGGGCGCTGCGGCGAACACGCCGGAGAACCTGCGCGCCTGGATCGAGGACCCGCACACCTTCAAGCCCGGCGTGCTGATGCCGGCGATGAAGCTCGACGACCAGCAGATCGACAGCCTGACCGCGTTCCTCGTGACGCTGAGGTGAGGGAGAGCGCACCGTGACCGTGCTCGACGAAGGCATCGCCCGGCCGCGCGAAGACGAGGCTCGAGCCGGCGCGTGGAGCAAGGTCCACGACTGGGCCGTGACGGTCGACCACAAGAAGCTCGGGGTGATGTACGTCGTCTCGGCGCTCGGCTTCTTCCTGATCGCGGGTCTCGAGGCGTCGCTGATGCGCATCCAGCTCGCCTTCCCGAACAACGACTTCCTGCCGCCGACGACCTTCAACCGGCTGTTCACCATGCACGGCACGACGATGGTGTTCCTGGTCGGCATGCCGATGTTCTTCGGGATGGCGAACTACTTGACGCCGCTCATGATCGGGGCGCGCGACCTCGCCTTCCCGCGGCTGAACTCGTTCGGCTTCTGGCTGTTCCTGTTCGGCGGCCTGCTGCTCTACTTCAGCTTCCTCGGCGGCGACGGCCTGTACGGCGCGGGCACGGCGCCCGACGTCGGCTGGTTCGCCTACTCGCCGCTCACCGGACGCGCCTTCTCGCGCGGCAACAGCACGGACTACTGGATCCTCGGCATCCTGGTGAGCGGCCTCGGCTCGACCGCGACCGCGCTCAACATCGCGACCACCATCGTCACCATGCGCTGCCCCGGCATGACGTACCTGAAGATGCCGCTGTTCGTCTGGCTGATGCTGGTGAACTGCATCCTCACCCTCGTCATCCTGACGCCGCTCACCGCCGCCCAGGTGATGCTGCTGTTCGACCGCTTCCTCGGCGCCCACTTCTTCGACACCCAGGCCGGCGGCTCGGCGGTGCTGTGGCAGCACTTCTTCTGGTTCTTCGGCCACCCCGAGGTGTACGTGCTGATCCTGCCGGCGTTCGCGATCGCGAACGAGGTGGTGCCGGTGTTCTCGCGCAAGCCGCTGTTCGGCTACCCCTTCATGGTCGGCGCGACGGTGATGATCGGCTTCATCAGCCTGTCGGTGTGGGCGCACCACATGTTCGTCGTCGGCCTCTCCCCCGCCGCGAACACCTTCTTCGCCGCCTCGACGATGGCGATCGCGGTGCCGACCGGCATCAAGATCTTCAACTGGCTCGGCACCATGTGGGGCGGCAAGATCCGCTTTCGCATGCCGATGCTGTGGTGCACGGCGTTCGTGTTCTCGTTCGTCATCGCCGGCTTGACGGGCGTCATGCTGGCGGTCGTGCCCTGGGACTTCCAGCTCTCCGACTCGTACTTCGTGGTCGCGCACTTCCACTTCGTGCTGATCGGCGGGCTCTTGTTCAACATCTTCGCCGCCATCTACTACTGGTACCCGAAGGTCACGGGCCGCATGCTGAGCGAGAGGCTCGGGCGGCTCCACTTCTGGACCTTCGCCACCGGCTTCTACGTCACGTTCCTGACCATGCACTTCCCCGGCCTGCTCGGCATGCCGCGGCGGATCTACACCTACGACGCGGGCCGCGGCTGGGACGAGCTGAACCTGATCTCGTCGCTCGGCGTCGCGGTGCAGGCGGTCGGGCTCCTGTTCTTCGTCTGGAACCTGCTCTGGTCGCTGCGCAACGGCGAGCACGCGGGCGACGACCCGTGGGACGCCTGGACGCTCGAGTGGGCGACGACCTCGCCGCCGCCCGAGTACAACTTCGAGCAGATCCCGGTCGTGCACAGCCGCCGGCCGCTGTGGGACCTGAAGCACCCGCAGGACCCGGACTGGAAGTACGAATGACGGCCGCACCGGGCACGATGCACGCGCCGCAGCCCCCGCCCCTGCCGGCGACCTGGGAGCTGCCGAGCAAGGGCCGCGTCGGCATGGCCGGCCTGATCGTCACCGAGAGCTCGTTCTTCGCGATCTTCGTCGTCGCCTACCTGTTCTACGTCGGCAAGAGCCTGACCGGCCCCTACCCGGCCGACGTGCTCGAGCTGCCGATCCTGAGCTCGATCTGCCTGCTGTCGAGCAGCGTGACGATCGTCCTCGCCGTGCGCGCGCTGCGCGCGGGCAGCGTGCGGACCTTCGGCGCGTGGTGGCTCGCGACGATCCTCCTCGGGCTCGAGTTCCTGATCGGGACGGGGATCGAGTGGCACGGGCTGATCTACGAGCACGGCCTGACGATCGGCACCAACCTGTTCGGCACCACCTTCTACTCGCTGGTCGGCTTCCACGCGCTGCACGTCCTGGTCGGCCTTCTGCTCTTGACGCTGGTGCTGCTGTTCACGGCGTTCGGCAAGCTTCACGCCGGGCACGCGGAGCGCGCCGAGATCCTGTCCTGGTACTGGCACTTCGTCGACACGGTGTGGATCGTGGTCTTCACCGTGGTCTACGTGATCGGCGTATGAGCGAGCGCGCGCGCGAGCAGAGCGTCGACAGCGTCGTCGTCCCGGCGCCGACCGCGTGGCCGCTCCTCGCGGCGCTCGGCGTGACGCTGGTCTTCGCCGGGCTCGTGACGCACGTCTTCGCGACCGTCGTCGGCGCCGTGCTGTTCGTCGTCTGCGCGGTCGGCTGGTTCCGCTCGGTGCTGCCCGAGGAGGAGACCGAGATCGTGCCGCTGCGGCCGCCCGCGCGGCGCGCGCGCGAGGTCGTCCCGACGCCGCACAAGGTCGAGCACCTCGAGCCGGGGGGCGCCGAAGCGCACCGGATGCGGCTGCCGCTCGAGATCCACCCCTACTCGGCGGGCATCCGCGGCGGCATCGTCGGCGGGGTGGTCATGGCGCTGCTCGCCTGCGTGTTCGGCCTCATCGACCAGCGCAGCGTCTGGTACCCGATCAACCTGGTCGCCGCGGCGGCGCTGCCGTCGCTCGCCGAGGCGGGGACGGGGCAGCTCAAGCAGTTCCACGCCTGGGGCCTGGTCCTGGCGGTCGTCGTGCACGGCTCGATGTCGCTGCTCGTCGGGCTCCTCTACGCGATGATCCTGCCCATGCTGCCGCGCCTGCCGATCCTGCTCGGCGGCGTCGTCGCGCCTCTGCTCTGGACCGCGCTCGTCTGGGCGTCGCTCGGCGTCATCAACCCGGCGCTCAACGAGCGCATCCACTGGGGCTGGTTCGTCGCCTCGCAGATCGGCTTCGGCGTCGTCGCCGGCATCGTCATCGCGCGCACCGAGCGCATCCGGACCTTGCAGGCGCTGCCGCTCGCGATGCGCATGGGCATCGAGGGCGGCCGCGGCGAGGACGAGGGCGAGCGGCGATGACCGGCGGGCTGCGCCAGCTCGGGGCGCTGGTCGCCGCGCTCGCGCTCGCCGCGGGCTGCGACCGCCTGCCGGGCAAGCCGACCAGGCGCGAGGAGTACCGGCTGCCGAGCCAGGTCGCCGACTTCGCGAGCCTTTACGGCACCAACTGCTCGGGCTGCCACGGCGCCGACGGCCGTCTCGGTCCGGCGCGCCCGCTGAACGATCCGCTGTACCTCGCGCTCGCGAGCGACGCGGAGCTTCGGCAGGTGATCGGACGCGGCGTCCCGGGCACGACGATGCCCGCTTTCGCGGTCTCCGCGGGCGGCACCCTGACGGACGAGCAGATCGCCGCCCTGGTCGGCGAGATGCGCGCCCGCTGGGCGCAGCCCGCGACGGTGGCGAGCGTCTCGCTGCCGCCGTACAGCGCGCCGCTCGGCGACGCGGCGCGCGGCGCCGACGCGTACGCCGCCTACTGCGCTTCGTGCCACGGCGCCGACGGCAGCGGCGGCAGCGCGCGCGGCTCGATCGTCGACGCCTCCTACCTCGCGCTGGTCAGCGACCAGGGCCTGCGCTCGACCGTCATCGCCGGACGCACCGACCTCGGCATGCCGGACTTCCGCGGCGCGAAGGCCGCGACACCGATGACCGCGCAGCAGGTGGCGGACGTCGTCGCGTGGCTCGCGGCGAAGCGCGCCGCGTTTCCGGGGCAACCCTTCCCGCGGAGCAACTGACATGGAGAGAACGACCAGCGGAGCGGCGCCCGGGTCCACCCGGCGCAGCTTCCTCCTGAAGATCGGCATCGCGATCAACGTCGTCGCGGCGGCGCTGGTCACCGTGCCGATCGTCGGCTACGTCGCGGCGGCGCTGCGCAAGCGCTCGTACCAGGCGTGGGTCCGGCTCGGGCCGCTCGAGCAGTTCCCGGTCGGCCAGACACGGCTCGCGACCTACGAGAACCCGTTCATCGTCCCGTGGGACGGCGAGACCGGCAAGGTCGCCTGCTGGGTGCGGCGCACCGCCGCGAGCCAGCTGCAGGTGTTCGCCGTCAACTGCGCGCACCTCGGCTGCCCGGTGCGCTGGTTCCCGGAGTCGCGGCTCTTCATGTGCCCCTGCCACGGCGGCGTCTACTACGAGGACGGCTCGCGCGCGTCGGGTCCGCCGCCGCGCGGCCTGTTCGAGTACGAGCACGAGATCCGCGGCGACGAGCTCTGGGTCCGCGGCGGCCAGATCCCGACCCTGGCGAACCCGGTGTGAGCATGACGCGCGAGCCATCCGTGCACGGCGCGGCCGAGCGCAGGCAGCAGGGGGAGAAAGCGGCCCCCTCGGCGATGACCCGCGTCGCCGACTGGATCGACTTCCGCCTGAAGTTCCGCGAGTCGTTCCTGCCCTCGATCGTCCACCCGATCCCGCGCAACACCGCGAGCTGGTGGTACGTGTTCGGCAGCGCGACGCTCGTCTGCCTGATCCTGCAGCTCGCGACCGGTATCTGCCTCGCCCTGGTCTACGTACCCGCCGCCGACCAGGCGTGGCAGAGCCTCGAGTACCTCAACTACCAGCAGCCGCTCGGCTGGTTCCTGCGCGGCATGCACTACTGGGGCTCGAACTTCATGGTCGCCCTGATGACCGTGCACCTCGTGCAGGTGTTCATGTTCGGCGCCTACAAGTACCCGCGCGAGCTGACCTGGCTCGTCGGCTGCGTGCTGTTCCTGTGCACGCTCGGCATGGCGTTCACCGGGCAGGTGATGCGCTTCGATCAGGACGCCTACTGGGGGCTCGGCATCGGCGCGTCGATGGCGGCGCGCTTCCCGCTGATCGGACAGCAGCTCGTGCAGCTGATCCTCGGCGGGCCGATCATCGCGGGCGAGACGCTGTCGCGGTTCTTCGCGCTGCACGTGTTCGTCATCCCGGGCGTGCTGCTCGGCCTGGTCGGCCTGCACCTGCTGCTGGTGATCAAGGTCGGCATCAACGAGTGGCCGATGCCCGGACGCCTGGTCACGCGCGAGCGCTACGTCGAGGAGTACCACCAGCTCGTCGAGCGCGACGGCGAGCCGTTCGTCCCGCAGGGGATCACGCGCGACGTCGTGTTCGGCGGCCTCGTCATCCTCGCGATCGCGGCCTGCGCCGCCTTCATCGGCCCGAAGGGGCCGAGCGGCATCCCCGACCCGACGCTGATCGAGACCAACCCGCGCCCGGACTTCTGGTTCCTGCCGCTGTTCTCGGCGCTCGCGCTGCTGCCGCCCTACCTCGAGACGCCGCTCATCCTCACGGCACCGCTCGTCCTGATGGCGCTCGCCTTCCTGCTGCCGTTCTACTCCGGCACCGGCGAGAAGAGCTGGAAGCGCCGGCCCGGCGCCTGGGTGCTGGTGATCATGGTGTTCCTGATCCTCGGGGTGCTGGGCTGGCTCGGCACGACCTCGCCCTGGTCGCCCGACATGTCGGCGTGGAGCGGCGCGCCGGTGCCGGTCCGGTACGTGAAGGCCAGCACGCCGCTCGAGCTGCAGGGCGCGCTCGTCCTGCAGGCGAAGCAGTGCCGCAACTGCCACAGCCTGGGCGGCGAGGGCGGCGAGCGCGGACCGGCGCTCGACGGCGTCGCGACGCGCCTCACCCGCGACCAGCTCATCCGCCAGGTGATCCAGGGCGGCGGCAACATGCCCGCGTACGGCAAGAACCTGAGCCCGGCCGAGGTGACGGCGCTGGTCGCGTTCCTGACCACGCTGCATCCCGGCGAGGAGCCCGCGGCGCGCGACGCGCAGGTCCCCGCGGTGCCGGACGAGACCGCGACGCGCGCCGGGCCGCGAGGCGACGCCGGCTGACCCGCTCCAGGCCGCGAGCCGCGCACGGCGCCGCGAGGTGAAGCAATGGATCCGGTGACGCGAGCGGCGCTCGAGTCGTTCCGCTTCGATCCCTGGATCGTCGCGGCGCTGCTCGCGACGGGGCTCGTCTACCTGCGCGGCTGGCGCGCACTGCACGCGCAGATGCCGTCGCGCTTCACGGCGGCGCGGCTCGCGGCGTTCCTCGCCGGCCTCGCCGCGCTGCTCGCCGCCGTCGCCTCGCCGCTCGACGCCTTCGCGCCGTTCCTCTTGACGGTGCACATGGTGCAGCACCTGCTCATCACCATGGTCGCGGCGCCGCTGCTGCTCCTCGGCGCGCCGCAGATGCCGCTGCTGCGCGGCCTGCCGGCGGGCTTCACGCGCGGCGCGCTGGGGCCGTTCCTGGCGGCCCCCGAGCTGCGCGCGCTCGGCCGCTGGCTGACGCATCCCGTCCCGTGCCTGGCGGCGTTCGTCGCGACCACGTGGCTCTGGCACGCGCCGGCGCTCTACGAGCGCGCCCTGCGCGCCGAGGGCTGGCACGCGCTCGAGCACGCGTCGTTCCTCGGCGCGGCGCTGCTCTTCTGGTGGCCCGTCATCCTGCCGTGGCCGAGCGTCGCGCGCTGGCCGCGCTGGACCGTGATCCCGTACCTGGTGATCGCGGACCTCGCCAACACCGCGCTCTCGGCGCTGCTGTCGTTCGCCGAGAGCGTCCTCTACCCGACGTACGCCGCGGCGCCGCGCCTCGCGGGCACGACGGCGCTCGGCGACCAGTCGGCGGCGGGAGCGCTCATGTGGCTCACGAGCTCGCTCTGCTACCTCGCGCCGGCGGGTGCCATCGCGATCCGGCTGCTGTCGCCGCCCCTCGCGCGTCCCGGCGCGGCGCCGGACGAGGCGCGCCGCGACGCGCACGCCGCGGCC
>JBFMAS010000167.1:0-2543 GCA_040755575.1 Thermodesulfobacteriota bacterium | reverse complement strand
CTCGCGGCGGAGGGGCGATCGTACCGCGACGTGGTCGAAGTGGTGCGGCGGACGCTCGCGCGCCGGCTCCTCGCGGCGGAGGGTGCGACGGGCGCGCCGCTCGCGCTCGCCGAGGTCGCCGTGCGAGCGGGCTTCGCCGACCTGCCGGCCTTCGGTAAGGCGTGCCGGCGGTGGTTCGGCGAGAGCCCGTCGGCGCTGCGCGCCCGGCGCCGGGTGAGCTGACCGGCGCCGGCGTCGGCGGTCCGAGACGTCATCCGGGCTAAAGCCGAGAGACGACGGGCGTCCATTGTTGCGATGCGTACTCGCGACCGACGCGACGAGCCTCGTCCTGCGATGCGCGTTCGACGGATCCACGTGACGCTCGCGCTCGCGACTGCCCTCGCGTGCACCGGCGCGCTCTCCGGCTGCCGTGATCGCGCGCGCGATCCGGGAGATCCCTCGGTCCGGGCCTGGGCGCTCCATCTCGCGGACGACGACGTCGTCATCCGCTCGGACGACGGCGGCGCGACCTGGACCGAGGCGGCGCGCTTTCCGTACGACCCCGAGCGTCTGGTGGGCGAGCTCGCGGACATCGGGTTCGCCGACGCGGAGCGCGGCTGGGCGGTCGGAGGGAACCTGCTCCTCGAGACCACGGACGGCGGCTCCTCGTGGGCCGACGTGCTCCCCCGGGTCCCAATCCCGGCGGACGTCAGGCCACGGCTCTTCGCGATCGCCGTCGACGCGTCGGGAACCGCGGTCGCGGTCGGGGACGAGCTGCCCTTGCCGCCGCCGCTGATCACGGGGCCACCGCTCATCTTCCGCACGGCGGATCGCGGGGCGTCGTGGGCTCCGGCGCGCATCGACCCGGCGATCGAGCGGGTCGTCACGCTGCACGACGTCTGCCTGTCCTCCGGCGTGGGGATCGCGACCGGCAACGGAACGCAGGGCAACGCGACCTTCCGCACCCGCGACGGCGGGGCCACGTGGCAGGAGATCACCGCCCGGGTCGGAGGCCACGAGGTCGCCTGCGCGCAGGGCGCTCTCTGGGTGATGAGCATGCGCGGCCTCGCACGGTCCACCGACGCCGGCGAGTCGTGGTCCGATCTGTCGAGCGGCGTCCCGTCGCGGGTCCAGTACCTGGGACCGATCGCCTTCGCGGACCCGGACCACGGCTGGGCCGGCGGCTTCGGCGACGCGGGCTCGCTGCTGCTCCACTCGCAGGACGGCGGTGCGTCGTGGCGCCGTCAAGCACTGCCGCGGGGACGATCGCGCGAGGAGCCGGGCGCAGGCGTGGCCGACATGGCCTTCGTGAGCCCGAGCCGCGGCGTCGCCGTCGGGGCACGCGGCGGCGTCGCGGCCGCCTTCCACACCGGGGACGGTGGCGCGACGTGGCTTCAGGCCGTCGTCCCGGAGCTCGTCGGGACGCGCTTCGTCGCGGTCGCCGCGGTGGCCGGGGAGTAGGCGCGGGACTTCGCGTCATCCGCCGGCAGCGACGTCAGCGCGGTGCGAGCGCCTCGAAGGTGCGCCACATCACCGCCTCGTCGGGGTAGAAGGCGGCCACCATGGGCGTCGTCACGCCGGCCGCGCGGAACGCCTCGATGCGCTCGCGGCAGTCTTCGGCGCTGCCGATGATGCCGATCCGATCGAGCATGTCGTCCGTCACCCCGGCGGCGACGCGGGCGCGGTCCTTCGCCTGCCAGCCGGCCAGGATCTCCGCCGCCTCCGCCTCGAAGCCGCACCAGGCGACGAAGCGGTTGTAGACCGAGGTCGCGAAGTACGGGCCGAAGGCGGCACGCAGCAGCGCCCGCGCACCCGCCTTGTCGTCGGTGACGCACACCTGGAAGCGCGCGACGATCTCGAGCGATGCCGGGTCCTTGCCCGCCTTCGCGGCCCCGGCGCGGACGTGCTCGAGCATGCGCGGCACGGCCTCCACCGGGCATCATGTTGAGCGTGACGCCGTCCGCGATCTCGCCGGCGAGCTCGAGCATCGGCGGCATCAGCGCGCCGACGTGGATCGGGACCTGCGGCTCAGGCGTGCGCATGAGCAGGCGATAGCCGCGCGTCGACAGCGTGCGGCCGGTGAAGCTGGTACGCTCGCCGGCGAGGATCGAGCGCACGGTCGTCACCGTCTCGCGCACGCGCGCGAGCGGACGGCGGAACGGGATGCCGCTCCAGTTCTGCACGATGTTCTCGCTCGACGCGCCGATGCCGAGCACGAAGCGCCCCGGCGCGAGCTCCGCGCACGACGCAGCCGCACCAGCGATCACCGGCGGCGTGCGCGTGTACGCGGGGATCACGGCGGTGCCGATGCGCACGCGCGACGTCACCGCGGCCGCCGCCGCGGCGACGACGAACGGATCGGGTCCGCCGACGTCCGCGATCCACAGGCTCTCGTAGCCGAGCTCCTCCGCGCGCTGCGCGACACGCTGCGACATCCTCATGTCCGGAGGAGCCGGCAGGCTCGCTGCGATCCGTCCCGCCATCCGGCAACGGCTTATCACTGCATCGCGCGGAAGCGAAAACGCGCGCGGCTCAAGGGGCCGGACGCGAAGTGCGGGGCGGCG
>JBFMAS010000166.1:0-6744 GCA_040755575.1 Thermodesulfobacteriota bacterium | reverse complement strand
CGTGCCATCGGGACGCCGGCGCCGGCAGGGCGTCTCGGACGTGACGACGCGGCGACGCGTGCAGGGAACGGCAGGATGCGTTGTAGAAATGACCGCTCCGTGCTCGCGCCGGGGCGGCGGCCGTCGGGCACCGGTGGTCCCGAACGAAGTCGGAGTCGTTCCTTTCGCGCGCGGGTCGTCAGGTACCAATTTTGCACACGTCGCGCACCCCGACCGTGTGCTGCCGCGCGAGCCTCGACCGCCCCTACAGGCCGACGGGATCCGGGGGCCGCGCGCTCTCCTTGCGCTGCTCGAGCAGGACGTCCGCCAGCGCGAGGAGCACGCCTGCCGCCGCCGCCCATGCGAGCACGGTGGCGAGCCCGTGCCGCCGTCGTGCTGTGCGCGGCACGACGCGGGGATCGCCGCCCTTCCGGTGCATCGCCCTCCTCGCCACCCTGCGCGTCAGCATCGTCGTGGTACCGCCGAGAATCCCTCTCGCAATCGTCATGGCCGTCTCCTGGACGAGTCCGAGCGTGCACGATCGGGACCAGCCACGCGCGGGGGCCCGGCGGCGCGTCGCGGTCCCCGCGCCCGGCATCGACCTGCGGCTTCCCGCGTGTGACAATGCAGCCCGACGCGGCGGCCGCGCCACCGCCGCGGGGAAGGCACCGACATGTCGACGCACATCGAAACGGAAGGTCGAACGGGGCTCGAGGGGCTCGGCAGCGCGCAGGCGGACTTCGACGCGGTCGTCGTCGGCGCGGGCTTCGCCGGCCTCTACATGCTGTACAAGCTGCGCAGCCTCGGGTTCTCGGTCACGGTGCTCGAGAGCGCCGACGACGTCGGCGGCACCTGGTACTGGAACCGCTACCCCGGAGCGCGCTGCGACATCGAGAGCATCGACTACTCGTACAGCTTCGACCCGGAGCTCGAGCGCGAGTGGCAGTGGTCGGAGCGCTACGCGACGCAGCCCGAGATCCTGCGCTACCTGGGCCACGTCGCGGACAAGCACGACCTGCGTCGCGACATCCGCTTCTCGACCCGCGTCCGTGCCGCGCAGTGGGACGAGGACGCGTCCCTGTGGCGGATCCGCACCGACCACGGCGACGAGCTCCGCTGCCGGTTCTACGTGATGGCGACCGGCTGCCTGTCCGTCCCGAAGACCCCGGACGTCCCGGGCTACGGGTGCTTCGCGGGCGAGTCGTACTACACGGGGCGCTGGCCGAAGGACGGCGTCGACTTCACGGGCAAGCGGGTGGCGGTGATCGGCACGGGGTCGTCGGCCATCCAGTCGATCCCGATCATCGCGCGGCAGGCGCGCGAGCTCACCGTGTTCCAGCGCACGCCGAACTTCTCGCGGCCGGCGCACAACGGTCCGGTGACGGCGGCCAAGAAGGCGAGGTTCGACGTCGACCCGGCCGCGTATCGCGAGGCGGCGAGGTGGTCGGGCGCCGGCGTGCCGATGGAGCCGCCGCAGATCCGGGCGTTCCAGGTGCCCGAGGCGGAGCGGCTCGCGAGGTACGAGGAGGCCTACGCGTCGGGCGATCTGCTCGCGTTCGGCGGCCTGTTCGCGGACATCGGCACCAACCCCGACGCCAACGAGACCGTCTGCGAGTTCCTGCGCAGCAAGATCCGCTCGATCGTGCGTGATCCGGAGACCGCCGAGGCGCTCTGCCCGAAGGACCACTACTACGGCACGAAGCGCCCGTGCATCGACACCGGGTACTACGAGACCTTCAACCTGCCGCACGTTCGCCTCGTCGACCTGCGCAAGGACCCGATCCGCACCATCACCGAGCGCGGCATCGACACGGCGTCGCGATCCTTCGCCTTCGACGTGATCGTCTTCGCGACCGGCTTCGACGCGATGACCGGCGCGCTGGTGTCGGTCGACATCCGCGGGCGGGACGGTCTCACGCTCGCCGAGAAGTGGTCGGAAGGCCCCCGCACCTATCTCGGGCTGATGACGCGCGGCTTTCCGAACCTCTTCACCATCACGGGGCCCGGCAGCCCGTCGGTGCTGTCGAACATGGCGGTGTCGATCGAGCAGCACGTCGACTGGATCGGCGCGTGCCTCGCCCACATGCGCGAGCAGCGCCTCGAGGTGATCGAGCCGACGCCGGCCGCCGAGGCGGCGTGGGTACAGCACGTCGACGACGGCGCGAGCATCAGCCTCTTCCCCCGCGCGAACTCCTGGTACATGGGCGCCAACGTGCCCGGCAAGCCGCGCGTGTTCCTGCCCTACATCGGCGGCGTCGACCGCTACCGCAAGGCGTGCGACGAGGTGGTGCGACGCGGCTACCTGGGCTTCGCCTTCGACGGTCCGGGCGGCGCGAGCTGCAACGACGGCGTCATCTGCCGGCTGCAGCCCGACGTCGCGCTGGTGCTCGAGGTGCTCGAGGGCCTGGGCCTGCCGCCGCTCGACACGCTGCCGGTGGAGGAGGCACGTCGAGCGATGCTCGCGATGGCGGCCGGACGGCCGCCCGGTCCCGAGGTGGGCGAGGTCGTCGACGGCGAGCTGCCCGGCGCGGCGGGCACGCTCGCGTACCGTCTCTACCGGCCGGCGAGCCCGGGGCCGCACGGCATCGTCGTCTACTTCCACGGCGGCGGCTGGGTGCTGGGCGGCGTCGATTCCGACGAGCCGTTTTGCCGCGACCTGTGCGTGCGCTCGGGCGCGATCGTCGTGTCGGTCGACTACCGCCACGCGCCGGAAGCCCGCTTCCCGGCCGCGGTCGAGGACGGATTCGCCGCGGTGCGCTGGATCGCGGCCAACGCCGAGGCGCTGGGCGGCATCCCGGGAAGGCTGGCGGTCTGCGGCTGGAGCGCCGGCGGGAACATCGCCGCGGTGGCCTGCCGGCTGGCGCGCGACGCCGGCGGCCCGAGGATCGCCGGTCAAGCACTGGTGACCCCGGCCACGGATTGCGATCTCACGCGCCCGTCGTACGCCGAGAACGGCGAGGGCTACGTGCTGACGACGTCGCTGGTGCGCTGGTTCTGGGATCACTACGCCGAGCCGTCCGAGCGCGCGCGGCCCGAGGCGTCGCCGCTGCGGGCGCGCGACCTGCGCGGGCTGCCACCCGCGCTCGTCGTGACGTGCGAGTTCGACCCGCTGCGCGACGAGGGCGCCGCGTACGCGGCCGCGCTCGCGGCAGCGGGCGTCGAAGCCCGACACCTGCCGTGCCGCGGCCAGATCCACACCTCGCTGACGATGGTCGACGTCGTGCTCTCGGCCGCAGGCGCGCGCGCGGAGATCGCCGCCGCGTTGCGGAGCTTCCTCGCCGCCCCGTCCGTGTCTTGACGGCCCGTAGCGGAGCGCGGCGGCGGCGGACGCGCGCGGCTGACGGCACCGCGAGCGAAATGATCGTCGCCTCGACGGGCGAGCACCGCTCGACGGGCGGCGGCAACGAGCCCGTCGCCCCTGCGCCGAGACCGCTGCTGTCGGTGCCCGACGGCGTGCTGCTGGTCGTCGGCATGGTAGTCGGCGTCGGCATCTTCAGGGCGCCGTCGGTCGTCGCGGGCAACGTCGCGGGCGGCCTCGGGCTCGCGCTGGCGTGGATCGCGGGCGGCGTCGCCTCGCTGTGCGGGGCGCTCGTCTACGCGGAGCTGTCGGGACGCTTCCCGGAGACCGGCGGCGAGTACCGCTTCATCGAGCGCGCCTACGGCCGAGGAGCGTCGTTCGTGTTCGCGTGGTCGCGCATGACGGTCGTGCAGACCGGTGCGATCGCAGCCGTCGCCTACGTGTTCGGCGACTATGCGCAGCAGATCCTGCCGCTCGGCGGCAAGGGCGCCGCGCTCTACGCCGCGCTCGGCGTGACGGCGCTGACGGCGCTCAACGTCGCCGGCACGCCGCAGGGCAAGGGCCTGCAGAGGCTGCTGAGCGCGGCCCTGGTGCTCGCCCTCGCGACCATCGCGACCGCCGGGCTCGCGGCCCCGGCGGCCCCGGCGGCGGGCGCGGCCGACCCGGGCGCGGGCGACCTCGGCATGGCGATGATCTTCGTGCTGCTGACCTACGGGGGCTGGAACGAGGCCGCCTACATCGCCGGCGAGGTCCGCGACGCGCGCCGCAGCATGGTACGCATCCTCGTCGGCGGCGTCCTGCTCATCACCGCGCTCTACCTGCTGGTCAACTTTTCGTACTACAGAGCGCTCGGGCTCGCGGGCATGCGCGCCTCGCAGGCGGTCGCGGTCGACGTGCTCCGCCTGGTCGCCGGCGAGAGCGGCGCGAAGCTGCTGGCGATCGTCGTCTGCGTCGCCGCGCTCACCACGATGAACGCGTCGATCATCACGGGCGCGCGCGCCGACTACGCCTTCGGGCGCGACTTCGGCCTCCTGCGCCTGCTCGGCACGTGGCGCGAAGCCGGCAGCACGCCCGCCAACGCGCTCCTCCTGCAGGGCGCGCTGACGCTGCTCCTGGTGCTCGCCGCGTCGTTCACGCCGGACGGCTTCACCTCGATGGTCGCCTACACGGCGCCCGTGTTCTGGACGTTCTTCCTGCTGTGCGGCGCCGCGCTGTTCGTGTTCCGTGTGCGCGCCGGCGCGCCGGAGTCCTTTCGCGTGCCGCTGTTCCCGCTGACGCCGCTCGTGTTCTGCGCGACCTGCGCCTACATGCTCTACTCGAGCGTCAACTACGTGCGCTTCGCCGTCTCGTTCGGCAACGCGGTGCTGGCGGGAATCGTCGTGATGGCGCTCGGCTTGCCGCTGTACCTGCTGACCGCCGCGCGGGCGAGATCCGCGTGACGTGTGGCGTGGAGGACGCGGGGCGCGTCGAGCTCGGCATGAGCCCGACGCGCCCGCTGTACGCCGCGTGACGGGAGCGGCGCGGCGCATCACGTCGGCGCGCTACCTGCACAGCAGCGTCGTCCGGCTGGCGTTGTAGGCACAGAGCGGCGGCGTCGGGCCGGGGAAGCTCGCCCGCACGCACACGCCCGGTCCGAGCGTCACCTCGACGACCGGCGGCGGCGAGACGGCGTACGAGGCCTTCTTCCCCGTGACCTGGATCTTGACGAGGCCGGGCGTGGCGGCCGACTTCTTCACCGTCGCCCGCGTGATCCCGAACCCGCTCGCATCGACGTACGTCCAGGTGCTTCGCGTCGCGTTCACCTTCCAGCCCTTCCGCACCGCACGGTCGTACGGCCCGCCGGGAACGACCACGTCGACCAGCCCGCCGGCGCCGTCGGACAGGACGATGCGCATGCCGTCGGCCGCCGGGTCGACGGCCGCGAGCTCGGTCGGGGTCAGCACGACGCTGCCCTTCAGCAACAGCGTGTTGGCGTCCGGCGCGTCGAGCTTGCCGAGCTTCAGCAGCGCGCCGGCGACGGGATCGCACGCTCCGCCGGCCACGCCCGCGCCGCGCACCGTCCGCGACGCGCCGCCCCCGCCGGTGAAGGCCACGTTGCCGAAGAAGTCGCCGGCGGACGTCGGCGCGAACCGCACCGTCACGACCTGCCTCTGTCCCGCGGTGAGCGAGTAGGCCCCTCCCGAGACGATGCTGAAGGGCGCGGCCGTCGTCGCCTGGCCGGTGAGCGTGCCGCCGCCCGCGTTCTCGACCACGAACGACGCGTCGAGCGAGGAGCCCACCGCGACGGCTCCGAGGTCCGCCGACGCCGGCGTCACCCCGATCGCCGGCTGCTGCGGCGCCTGGCCGAGCGTCCAGAGCAGCGACGTACCGTCGGCGAGCACGGGCGCGTTGAAGCCGAACACGGTGGCGACGCCCGGTGTCACCTGGATGCCGATCGTGGCCGAGCCGCCGCCGTCGAGATCGGGGCAGTCGCCGCCGACCGTCGCATCCGGGTAGCTGAACAGGACGTCGCTGCTGCCCTCGAAGAACACCACCTGGAAGGTCACGTACTCGTCGAACAGCTGGCACACCCGGTCGGAGCGCGTCATGTCGCGCCACTCGACGACGAGCTCGCGGTTCGGCGCCGTGCCCGTCACGTCCCACACGACCTCGGCGAAGTAGCTCACCATGATCTGGTCCCAGTACGGCGCGATCAGCGTCGAGCGGAACGGCGACGGCAGCGGCTCGTTGTAGATCGCCAGGTCGCTGTTGTAGTCGCCGCCGTCGAGCTGGATCGCGCCGCGCTCGTCGACGAACAGCGTCGTGAAGCTGCCGCCCGCGAAGCGGACGGGGAAGGGCGACTCGATCGCCGCCGGCTGCGTCGGGATGATCGTGATCGGGGTGCCGGCGATGGCGCGGCCGGCGAACGGCACGGCCGCGACGCCGTAGCTGCCGGCGAGCACCTCGACGTCGACGACGTCGGCGCCGGGAAAGGTGAGCGCGAACTGCCCCTGCACGGCCGGCGTCCACTGGCCGGAGTAGACGCCGTCGCCGGCTTGCTGGTCGATGCCCGCTCCGTCGTCGCGCAGCGTGACGGCCTGGCCGCCGGGGGCGACCGTCACCGTCACCTCCCCGTTCGGCACGGCGCAGCGGATGTTCAGCGCGGCGAGCTCGAGCGGCCGTCCGACGACCGCCTTGACGGCCGCCGGGACGGGCCTCAGCCGGGAGACGAGCGTCCTGTTCGCGCACGCGAGCGCGCCGCGTGCGTTCAGCCGATGGTCGGTGATCAGGCGGCCGTCGTCCGGGAACATGTCCCCCTCGGAGCCCGCGAGGATCAGGTTCTTGATCGCCCGCCAGTCGCTCGCCGGGCTCTGCGCCTTGAGCAGCGCCGCCACCCCGGCGACGTGCGGGGTCGCCATCGAGGTCCCGGTCAGCACGTCGTAGCCGGCGCCCGGGATCGTGCTCAGGACGTTCGTTCCGGGCGCCGC
>JBFMAS010000165.1:0-17537 GCA_040755575.1 Thermodesulfobacteriota bacterium | reverse complement strand
GGCGCACGTCGCGAGGCTGCTCGCGCAGCCGGGGATCGAGTACGTCGGCGAGATCGGCGACGCCGACAAGGGCGCGTTCCTGGGCGGCGCGGTCGGCCTGCTGTTTCCCGTCGACTGGCCCGAGCCCTTCGGCCTCGTCATGATCGAGGCGATGGCGTGCGGCACGCCGGTCGTCGCCTACCGGCGCGGCTCGGTCCCCGAGGTGATCGACGAGGGCGTGACGGGCTTCGTCGTCGACGACGTCGACGACGCCGTGCGCGCCGTCGGGCGTCTCGAGACGCTCGACCGGCGCACGTGCCGAGCGGTCTTCGAGCGCCGCTTCAGCGCGGAGCGCATGGCGCGCGAGTACCTGGACGTCTACGCGAGCTTGACCGACCGGCCGGCTCGCACCACGCTCGCCGCGTGAGGCCCTCATGCGGGACGTGATCCGGGTCGAGGACCGGTTCTACATCCTGTCGACGTCGTCGCGCGTCGACGACCGCACGCGCATCCTCGCCGACGGCCGGGCGTTCGCCGTGTTCGACCGCTACGGCGACGTCCACCGCCTCGGCCGGCTCGGCGAGCAGGGTCTCTACCGCGACGGCACGCGCTTCCTGAGCGCCTTCGAGCTGTCGTTCGCGAGCGAGCGCGCGCTGCTGCTGAGCTCGGCGGTCCGCGACGACAACACGGCGCTGGCCGTCGACCTCGCCAATCCCGACCTGCCGGGTGACGCCGGCCTCGCCATCCCGGCAGACACGATCCACCTGCACCGCTCGTTGTTCCTCTGGGACGGCTGCCTCTACCAGGCGGTGCGCGTGCGCAGCTTCGCGCTGCAGGACGCGCAGGTCTCGCTGCGCCTCGCCTTCGCCGCGGACTTCGCGGACATCTTCGAGGTGCGCGGCGTACAGCGAAAGCAGCGCGGCCGCCCGGCCGCGGCCGTGCCGGCGCCCGATTGCGTCGAGCTCGCCTACGAGGGTCTCGACGGCGTCACGCGGCGGACGCGCCTCCTGTTCGACCCGGCCCCGGCGCGTCTCGACGCCGGCGCGGCCGAGTGGGTGCTGCGGCTGCCGCCGCGCGGCGAGCTCACGCTGCGGACCCGGATCGTGACCGTGCTCGGCGACGAGACGAGGCCCGCCCCGCCGACGCACGACGACGCGTGGGCGCGCGCCCACGCGTCGCGGCGCCGCTCCCTCGAGCAGGATGCGCGCGTGTCGACGTCGAATCCTCAGCTCGACGCCTGGCTCGGGCGCTCCGCGGCGGACCTGCACATGATGCTCGCGCGCACGCCGCACGGCGTCTACCCGCTCGCGGGGATCCCGTGGTACGGCACCCTGTTCGGGCGCGATTCGCTCGTGACCGCCTGGCAGACGCTGTGGCTGAGCCCGACGCTCGCGCGCGGCGTGCTGTGCTCGCTCGCGGCGCTGCAAGCGCACGAGGTGTCGGAGGAGCGCCAGGCGGAGCCCGGCAAGATCGTCCACGAGATGCGCGGCGGCGAGATGGCGGCGCTCGGGGAGATCCCGTTCGGCCGCTACTACGGCACGGTCGACGCGACGCCGCTGTTCGTGGTGCTCGCCGGCGCGTACTTCGAGCGCACCGGCGACCGGGCGACGATCGAGCGCCTGTGGCCGAACGTCGAAGCCGCGCTGCAATGGATGTCGACCTCCGGCGACGCCGACGGCGACGGCTTCCTCGAGTACCGCAGCCACGGCCGCCGCGGTCTGATCAACCAGGGCTGGAAGGACTCGGCGGACGCCGTGTTCCATGCCGACGGCGAGCTCGCCGAAGGACCGATCGCGCTGGCGGAGGTGCAGGCGTACGCGTACGCGGCATGGCTCGCCGGCGCGCGGCTCGCGCGCGTGCGCGGCGACGAGCGCCGTGCCGCGGAGCTCCTCGCCAGGGCGGAGTCGCTGCGTACCCGGTTCGAGGAGGCGTTCTGGAGCGAGGAGCTGTCCACGTACGTGCTCGCGCTCGACGGCGCGAAGCGGCAGTGCCGCGTCAAGACGTCCAATGCCGGGCAGGTGCTGTTCTCGGGCATCGCGTCCCCCGAGCGCGCGCGTCGCGTGGCGGACGCGCTGCTCGCTGACGACGCGTTCTCCGGCTGGGGCGTCCGCACCGTGGCGCGCGGCGAGTCGCGCTACAACCCGATGTCGTATCACAACGGCTCGGTGTGGCCGCACGACAACGCGCTGATCGCGCTCGGCCTCGCCCGCAACGGCTGCCACGAGCACGCGATGAAGATCTTCTCCGCGCTGTTCGACGCCGCGAGCTGGGTCGAGCTGCAGCGCCTGCCGGAGCTGTTCTGCGGCTTCGTCCGGCGCCAGGGCGAGGGGCCGACGCTCTACCCGGTCGCCTGCTCGCCGCAGGCCTGGGCGACGGGCGCGGTGTTTCAGCTCTTGCAGGCGGCGCTCGGCCTCTCGTTCGACGCGAGCGCGCGCCAGCTCGTCGTCGCCCAGCCGATGCTGCCGCCCTTCGTCGAGCAGGTGCGGATCTCGCACCTCCGCGTCGGCGACGCCTGCGTCGACGTGCTGCTGACGGGGCACGGGCGCGACGTGTCGGTCGAGACCCAGCACCACCGCGGCCGGCTCGACGTCGTCATGCGCGCGTGAGCGCGCCTCGATCTCCTACGAGCGGCGGTGGTGACCGCCGTAGATGACCGCGAGCAAGCCGACGACGATCACCACGCCCGCGGCGAGCAGGAACCACGGCACGATGTGCCACGGGTTCCCGCCCGGCTGTACGTAGGCGACGATCCAGGCGCCGGCGAAGGCGAGGGCCAGCACCAGCAGCGCTGCGATCAGCAGCGTGCCGCTCTCGGGCTGGTAGGACGACACGCTACAGGTAGACGACGCGCCTGGCGAGAAGTCAACGCCCGCGGCGCGCGGCCGGCGACGGCGCTCGCGTCAGAGGATGAAGCGCGACAGGTCCTCGCTCGCGAGGATCGGATCGAGCTCGGCGCGCACCATGTCGCCCGTCACGGTGACCGCCTGCCCGCGCATGTCGGGTGCGTCGAACATCAGCTTGTCGAGCAAGCGCTCGAGCACGGTGTGCAGGCGCCGCGCGCCGATGTTCTCGGTGCGCTCGTTCGCCAGCGCCGCGATGCGGGCGATCTCCCCGACCGCGTCGTCGGCGAAGCCCAGCTCGACACCCTCCGTCTCGAGCAGCGCGGCGTACTGGCGGATGAGCGCGTTCTTCGGCTCCGTCAGGATGCGCACGAAGTCCTGCTGCGTGAGCGCCTCGAGCTCGACGCGGATCGGGAAGCGCCCCTGGAACTCGGGGATCAGGTCGGACGGCTTGGCGATGTGGAACGCGCCCGAGGC
This sequence comes from Thermodesulfobacteriota bacterium, assembly GCA_040755575.1. Taxonomy (GTDB): domain Bacteria; phylum Desulfobacterota; class Binatia; order UBA12015; family UBA12015; genus DATCMB01. Next base: position 14,241 of record JBFMAS010000165.1, on the reverse strand, counting down.
GATGAACAGGATGTGGTCGGTGCGCACGGGGCCATGCTTGGTATTGACGGTCGAGCCCTCGACGATCGGCAGCAGGTCGCGCTGCACGCCCTCGCGCGACACGTCCGGCCCGACGGCGTGCGAGCGCCCCGCGATCTTGTCGATCTCGTCGAGGAAGACGATCCCCGAGCTCTCGACGCGGCGGATCGCCTCGCGGACCACCTTCTCCATGTCGACCAGCCGCGTCGCCTCCTCCTGCGTCAGCGCGGCGAGCGCGTCCGGCACGCTCATCTTCCGCCGCTTGGTCTTCTTCGGCAGCAGGTTGGAGAACATCTCCTTCAGGTTGAAGCCGACCTCCTCCATGCCCTGCGGCGTCATGACCTCGATGCTCGGCATGACCTGCTCGGAGAGCTCGACCTCGACCTGGCGCCCGTCGAGCTCGCCGGCGCGCAGCTTCTTGCGCAGCTTCTCGCGGGTCGCCGCAGACGACTCGTCCTCGACGGCGGGTCCCATGGCGATCGATCGCGCCGGCAGCAGGAGATCGAGCAGCCGGTCCTCGGCGGCCTCGCGGGCGCGCACGGCGACCTTGTCGCGCTCCTCGTGGCGCACCATGTTGATCCCGACCTCGACGAGATCGCGCACGATCGATTCGACGTCGCGCCCGACGTAGCCGACCTCGGTGAACTTCGACGCCTCGACCTTGACGAACGGCGCGCTGGTCAGGCGGGCGAGGCGGCGCGAGATCTCGGTCTTCCCGACGCCGGTCGGCCCGATCATGATGATGTTCTTCGGGATGATCTCGTCGCGCAGCTCGGCGGTCACCTGCTGGCGGCGCCAGCGGTTGCGCAGCGCGATCGCGACGGCGCGCTTGGCCGCCCGCTGGCCCACGATGTAGCGGTCGAGCTCCGAGACCACCTCGCGGGGCGTCATCGCGACCGACGCGGGGGCGGCCTCGTCGCCGCCGCCCGCGCCGGACGGCGGCTCGTGCACGACCAGCGCGCCCTCGCTCTCGTTCGCGTTCATGGCGTTTCCGTGCGTCCGGCGATCTCCTCGATCACCAGCTCGTCGTTCGTGTAGATGCAGATCTCGGCGGCGGTACGCATCGCGGCCTCGGCGACCTGGCGGGCGTCGAGCGTCGTGTGCGCGAGGAGCGCGCGCGCCGCCGCCAGGGCGAAGTTGCCGCCCGAGCCGATGGCGATCGCGATGTCGCCGCCGGGCAGCGGGTCGGGCTCGATCACGTCGCCGGTGCCGGAGATCACGAGCGCTTGCTCGGCGTCGACGGTGAGCAGCATCGCCTCGAGCCGCCGCAGCGCGCGGTCCGTCCGCCAGTCCTTGGCGAGCTCCACGGCCGCTCGGCGGAGCTGGCCGCGGTACTCCTCGAGCTTCTGCTCGAAGCGCTCGAAGAGCGTGAACGCGTCGGCCGACGCGCCCGCGAAGCCGGCGATGACCTGGTCGCGGTAGAGCCGGCGCACCTTGCGCGCGCCGTGCTTCATCACCGTCGGCCCGACGCTGACCTGCCCGTCGCCGGCGACGCAGGCTCTGCCCTGGCGCCGCACTGCGAGGATGGTGGTCGAACGAAACACCGGCTTGCGCGCTCCGCCCACGCTCCCTGTCTACGGATCCGGCCCCGCAATGTCGATGGCCGGGGCCGCGGGCCGCGGCGGGGAGGGCGCGCGCGTCACGCGCGCGGGTGGAAGCGCTGGTACGCGGCGCGGAGCTGCTTCAGGCTGACGTGCGTGTAGCGCTGCGTCGTGGCGAGGCTCGCGTGCCCGAGCAGCTCCTGGATCGACCGCAGGTCGGCCCCGTCGTCGAGCAGGTGCGTCGCGCAGCTGTGCCGGAGCGCGTGCGGATTGACCTGGGCGAGCCCGGCGTCGCGCATGGCGCGCACGACGATCCGCGCCACGCTGCGCACGTCGAGGCGCGTCCCGCGGAGATTGCGGAACACCGGGGCCTTGCCCGCGGCGGGGCCGCCGCCGACGCCGGCGAGCGCCTGCAGCGCGGCACGCGCGGCGCCGGTGAGCGGCACGATGCGATCCTTGCCGCCCTTGCCCGCCCGCACGTGGACCTGGCGCTGCGCGAGCGAGACGTCGCGCCAGTCGAGCGCGACCACCTCGCTCGCGCGCAGCCCGCTGCCGTAGAGGACCTCGAGCAGGGCAGCGTCGCGGACCGCGCGCGCGTCTCCGATCGGCCGCTCGCGGCCGAGCACGCGGGCGAGGTCGCCCTCGGAGAGGAAGCGCGGCAGGGTGCGGGGGAACCGCGGCGTGCGCAGCCCCGCGGCGGGGCTCGCCGTGACGTCGCCGCGCCGCTTGAGGAAGGCGAAGAAGCTGCGCAGCACGGCGACCGTGCGGCCGAGCGAGCGCCTGCCGACCGACGCGCCGCGCTCGGCGAGGAAGCGCCGCAGCCCGTCGCTGTCGAGGGCCGCCCAGGCGACCGGCGCGCCACCCTGTGCGTCGACGAGCCGCTCGAGCTCGGTGCCGTAGGCGCGCAGGGTGTGCCGCGAGGCGCGGCGCTCGACGCGCAGGTGCTCGAGGTAGGCCGCGACTGCGGGATCGGCCTCCGCCGCTCGCCGCTCCGCCCCGGATTCGTCCACCGCCCCTCCCGCGACGCGCGGCCGCGTCCCGGCCGGCACCCCGCCGGCGCCTGTTGCCGCCGTCCGGCCTGTGTTACCACCCTGCGGGATGCCGACGCCAACGGCCGTGCCCTGCTGCCATCGTTGCGGCTCGCCGCTCCCGCCAGGGCGTCCATCGCGGCGCGACGTCTGTGCCTCGTGTGGCGACGACGTGCGTGTCTGCCGTAACTGCGCGTTCTACTCCCCCGGCATGCACAACGACTGCCGCGAGCCGTCCGCCGAGCGGGTGGCCGACAAGGAGCGCGCGAACTTCTGTGAATACTTTGCGCTCGACGCCGTCCGCGGCGCGACGGGACCGGGACAGAGGAGCGACGACGCGCGTGCGGCTCTGGAAGCGTTGTTCCGCAAGGGCTGAGCCCGCGGCGCGAGCGCTCGCCGCGAAGGCCGCCATCGCGCGGCGGCTGGCCCGTGGCGCGGGCGTCGCGGCGGCGGCGGCCGTCGCCCTGTGGGCGGCCGGCTGCACCTCCGACGACCCCGCGCGCGCCGCGGCGGAGCGCTTCGTCGACCACTACTACGTCGAGATCGACCTGCCGAAGGCGCGCGAGCAGGCCGTGGGCCTCGCCCGCGAGAAGGTCGAGCGCAGCATGAAGCTCCTCGAGGGCATGGAGCCCGCCGAGGAGGCCGTACGGCCACGCGTCCACTACCGCTTCCTCGAGCAGCAGGACTCGTCCCGCGACCGGCGCGGCTTCCTCTACGAGCTGACGATCACGTTCGACGGCGGCGAGCAGGCGCAGCGCCGCGCTCTCGTGACGGTGCGCGAGGACGGCGGCGTCTGGCACGCCGCGAACTTCCAGGAATTCGAGTGAAGGAAGTGAAGGTTTCGCCCGGAGTGGACGCCCACCGGAGGAGCGCGGGGCGGCGGAGCCGCGCGCGCACCGCACGGGGGCCACGAGGAGCGAGGGAGTGAGGCGCGGCGGCGCGCGCGGCGGCTGGACCCGCTGGGCCGCGCTCGGCGCGCTGGTCCTCGTCGCCGCCGGCGGGGCGACGACGCTGGTGCTCCTCCGCGTCCGGACCGTCCTCGAGGGGCGCAGCGACGAGCTCGTCGCCGCGGTGGGTCACGCGGCCGGGCTGCCGATCGCCGCGGACGGCGTCTCGGTCTCGTGGTGGCCGCCGGGCGTGACCGCGCACGGCGTCGAGATCCCCGACCGGTCGCCCTACGGCCCGGGTGACCTCGCGCGGATCGACGAGGCGCGGCTGCAGGTGGCGCTGCTGCCCCTGCTGCGGGGCCTGGTGGTGGTGACGGAGGTACGGCTCGTGTCGCCGGTCGTGTACGTCGTGCGCGGCGTCGACGGCGGCTGGAACGTCGGCGCGACGCCGGTGCGCGAGGAGCTCGAGCCGGCGCGCGACGCCCGCGTCTCGCGGCCCGCGGCCGAGGTCGTGATCGACTCGATCCGTGTCCGCAACGCCCGCCTGGTCTACAGCGACCGCGCCATCCCCGGCCTCGGCGAGCTCGAGGTGAAGGCGGGCAACGCGCTGCTGCGCCGCCGCGACGACGCCTACCGGATCGACTTCAACGCCCAGGCGCTCGGCGGGCCGGAGGAGAACGTCCAGGGCTTCATGGTCGTGCCGCGCGGCGCGCCGTCGGACGCGAGGGCACGGCTCGAGGTGCAGGCGCGCAGCCTCGCGGGCGAGCGCCTGCCCGAGGTGATCGCGTTGCTGCGCGGCGAGGTGCCCTTCGGCATCGAGCTCGCGGGCGACGTCCGCGCCCAGGTCGTCGCCGAGATGCCGGTCGCGTGGCCGCCGACGCAAGCGTCCGGGCGTCTCGGGCTCGACGCTGGCGAGGCGTCGCTGCGGGCCGCGGACGGCTGGGTCGTCAAGCAGCCGGGTACGCCCTTCGACGTGGACCTCGAGCTGCGTGCCGGCGACTTCGGCCTCGCGGTCGACGGCGCCAGCGTCGCGAGCGAGGACGTGCGCTTGACGGCGACGCGACCCGACCCGCAGCCCGTGCCGGCGGGCGCGGGCCAGCAGCCGCTCGTCCTGGCGCTCGAGGGCCTGGATGCGAGCCGGCTGGCGGCGTGGATGCCGTCGCTGGCGGTCGCGGACCTGCGGGGGCCGCTGACGCTCGAGGGGCGGATCACGCCGGGCCTCGACGGCGTCGCGACCGACCTGCGCGTGGTCGCGGGCCGGCTCCACCTCGGCGACCAGACGGAGCGCGTGTCGCTGGGCGGCGCGAGCCTCGACCTCGCGCTTTCGCACGGCGGCTCGGGTGTCCTCGGAACGCTGCGCGTGTCGGAGCTCGCGAGCCGCGACGGCACGCTCGGCAGCGCGGTCGCCGAGATCGCCGGGCAGCTCGAGCGTCCTCTCGATCTGCGCGTGAGCGGGGCGCGGGTCGGGCGCAACGGCGCTGCGCTCGACGCGGTCGCGGTCGAGGCGGTGGTCGGCAAGGAGCGGACGCAGATCCGCAACCTGCACGTGGCCGGCCTCGGTGGGACGCTCGCCGCGCACGGCGAGCTGTCGCGTAGCGACGACGGCACGCTCACCGTCGCGCTCGAGCCGGAATGGAACGGCGTGCAGCTCGCCGGCCTGATGCGGTTTCTCGGCGAGGACGATGCGGCGAGCGGAACCTTCGCGGGGCGCGCCCGTCTCGTCACGGCCGGCGCCGACCTCGCGTCGAGCGTCGCCAACCTCGCGGGCAGCTTCGAGGCGAGCCTCGGCGACGGGTCGCTGCCCGGGCTGAACGTCGCGCGCGCGACGCTCGACAACCTCGACGCCGTGCCGCGTCTCAAGGAGGCGGTCGACCGCCGCGCCCGCGAGCGCGTCCCGGAGCTGCTCGCACCGACCAGCGAGATCGTGTCGCTGCGCGTCGAGGGTACGGTCGAGCAAGGCCGCATCCTGATCGCGGACCTGCGGCTCGAGTCGCGCGACTACACGATCGATGCGCGCGGCCGGCTCGCGCTCGACGGCGAGGCGGACCTCAAGGGACACCTCGTGCTGTCCGAGGACGCGAGCCGCTCGCTGGTGTCGGGCGCGGGCGTCCTCGAGGTGCTGGCGCGCTCCGGCGAGCAGATCCGCATCCCGATCTCGGTCCGCGGCAGCTACCCGTCGCTGCGCAGCCGGCCGTCGAACGACTACGTCGCCGAGGCGACCGCGCGCGCCGTCAAGCTGCCGGGCGGCGGCGGCGCGGCGAGCTTTCTGCGTCGCTTGCTCGGCGAGCAATGAACGAGGTGCGCGAGCCGTCGCACGGCGCATGGACGCCGCTGCGCGGCGCCGAGCTCTGGGCGCGCGTGATCCGCGTCGAGCGCGAGGAGATCGCGTACTTCAAGTTCCTCTTCGAGTCCTACGAGGGCGTCGCGATCGTGCGGACGGTGGCGACCCAAGACGACGGCACGGTCGTGATCGCGCTGCTCGCGACGTCGGACTTCGTCGCCGAGACCGAGGCGATCCTCGCCGACGTGCGCGAGCGTGGTGCGCGCCCGTTCTCGTCGGCGCTGCTCCCGGCCGTGTGCACCGAGGACTGGTTCCTGTCGACCTGGGTACGCGACGCCGGCGGCGATTGAGACGCGAACGTCCTGCGCCCCGGGCAGCGCTCAGACCGGCTCGCCGGTCTGCTCCTCCGCGTCCTCCACACCGCGCGCGCGCGGGTTGCCGAACGCGAACGCGACGCCGATGCTGACGACGTAGAGCACGACCAGCGGCGCGACGAGGAGGAGCTGCGAAGCGACGTCGGGTCCGGGCGTCAGCACCGCCGCGATCACCACGATGCCGATCAGCGCGTAGCGCCAGGGGCGGATCAGCGTGTTGTGATCGATCACCCCGACGCGCGAGAGGAAGAACGCTACTACCGGCAGCTCGAAGGTGACGCCGAAGGCGAGCAGCATGCGCGCACTGAACGACAGGTACTCGCTGATGCGCAGGGTCGGCTCGATGCCGATCGTCGCGTACTGCTCGAGGAAGAACGCGTAGCCGATCTCGAACACGAACGCGTAGCAGAACAGCGCGCCGGCGAGGAAGAAGAAGGTGCCGAAGAAGACGAACGGCACGACGTAGTACTTCTCGTTGTCGTACAGCCCCGGCGAGACGAACTGCCACGCCTGGTAGAGGATCGCGGGCGACGCGACGAAGACCCCCGCGATGAACGACACCTTGAGCTTGGTGAAGAACGCCTCGGTGACCGCCGTACCGATGAGCTTGAGGGGCTGGTCGCCCGCGGCGAGCGTCACCGGCCGGATCAGGATCTCGAACAGCCGGTCGGCGAAGAGGTAGGAGATCGCGAAGCCCACGGCCACGGCAACGAGCGACTTGACGATGCGCCAGCGCAGCTCCTCGAGGTGCGCGGTCAGCGGCATCTCGACGTCGGCCATCGTCGCCCTGTCCCTCCGGAGCTCGGTGCCGCTTCGCTGCCCGACTTTGCGTCAGGCCTTCGCGGCCGAAGCGTCGCCTGCCTCGTCGGCGGCGCGCCCGCCCGCGGCGTCCGGGTCGTTCGGCACGGAGGCTTCGCCGGCGGCCGGCGCGGCGACGTCCGGCGAGCCGGCGCTCGGCGCACTGACCCCGGGCATTTCTCCGGCACCGGCGTGCGCGACGCTCGGAGCGTCGCTCGCCTTCGCCGCCGTGGCGCGCGCGCGCTCCGTCTTGCGTCGTGAGGCCTCGTGCTCGCGCGCCTCCTGCTCGATCATGCTGCGCGCGCTCTCGAGCTCGCGGTTGACCTCGCCCGTCACGCGGCGGAACTCGGCGAGACCCTTGCCGAGCGCCCGCGCGACCTCGGGAAGGCGCTTCGGCCCGAGCACGATCAACGCGACCACCAGGATCACGGCGAGCTCGGGCATGCCGATGCCGAACATCACAGCGACGCTAACCGAAGGCTGCGGCCCCGGCAAACGCGTTTGCATGAGCGCGGCGGTGCGTCTATCGCTCGCTGGACGGGGCATGGGACCATGTCGCTCGCGATGACGGTGGCCGAGAGGGAGGCGTTCCTCGCCCAGGTGCACGTCGCCGTCATCAGCATCCCGGAGCCGGGACGGGGCGGGCTGACGGTGCCGATCTGGTACGACTACGCGCCCGGCGGGCCGCTGTGGTTCGTCACCGACGCGACCTCGCGCAAGGCGCAGCTCCTCGAGCAGGCCGGCTGCCTGAGCCTGTGCGTGCAGAGCGAGGAGCCGCCCTACAAGTACGTCAGCGTCGAGGGCGCCGTGCGGTCGATCGAGCCCGCGGACCTCGAGCGCGACACGCGTCCGCTGGCGCACCGCTACCTCGGGCGCGAGGTCGGCGACAAGTACATCGAGGCGACGCGCAGCGCGGGCAGCGCGGCCGGCAGCATCGTCGTGCGCGTGTCGCTGCGACGCTGGCTGTCGGTCGACTACGCGAAGCAGTTCCGCGAGCTCTGACGGCGTCGCTCAGACGTCCCAGTGCGGCGCCAGGATCCGGCGCAGGCCGTCGAACGCGCGCGTGCGCTCGCTCGCGTGCTCGCTGCGCGGGGCTGGACGGCCGAGCTCGGTGAGCACGGCCTCGGTCGAGCCGCGGATCGCGTCGAGGTCGTAGCCGCCCTCGAGGACGGCGGCGATCCGCCCGTCCGCGACCTCGTTGGCGAGATCGAGCAGGCCGCGCGCCATGCCGAGAAAGCCCTTCTCGGTGACCTGCATGCTGCCGAGCGGATCACGCCAGTGGCAGTCGAAGCCCGACGAAACGAGGATGAACTGCGGCGCATACTTGCGCAGGATCGGCAAGATGATCTCGGAGAACGCGCGCAGGTAGCCCTCGTCGCCGACGCCGGCGCCGAAGGGCACGTTGATCGTGTAGCCGAGCCCGGCGCCGCGCCCGATGTCCGTCGCCGCGCCCGTGCCGGGATACAGCGGGAACTGGTGCAGCGAGACGTACAGCACCGACGGGTCGTCGTAGAAGATGGCTTCCGTTCCGTTGCCGTGGTGCAGGTCCCAGTCGATGATCGCGATGCGCTCGAGGCCGTGCTTGCGCCGCAGGTGCTGCGCCGCCACCGCGACGTTGTTGAACAGGCAGAAGCCCATCGCCTGCGATGCGGTCGCGTGGTGGCCGGGCGGGCGGACGAAGGCGAAGCCGTTGGCGTAGGCGCGCGTCGCCACGGCGTCCACCAGCTCGAGGAGGCCGCCCGCGGCGAGCAATGCGACCTCGAAGGAGCGCGCGCTGGTCGTCGTGTCGGCGTCGATGCGCGCGTGCGGCGAGGACTGCGTGCGGCGGATGCGCTCGAGGAGGTCGTCGGTGTGCGCGGCGCGGATCTCGTCGTCGTGGGCGACGCGCGGCGTGACGCGCTCGAGCGGCGCGCCGCGCCAGCCGTGCAGGAGATCCTCGATCGCGAGCAGGCGCTCGGGACGCTCCGGGTGTCCCGGCCCCGTGTCGTGCTCGCGGAAGCGAGGATCGATGACGATGGCGGTGCGCAACTTTCGGCTGCGGGAGCGGTGCTCTTCCGCGCACCGGACCTCGTCGGTGCGCGTCTCCCGCGCCTACTAGTATACCCGCTCGCCGCGCGGCGCACGCTGCGTCGTGCCGGACACGTCCCCTGCCGGCAGGCCGGTACGCTGCGCTTCGGCGGCCGCTCGCTGGCGCTGCGCGACGCCGTCGACGGTGCCACGGCCGAGGTAGTACGACGTGCTGCGCACCGGCGCCTCGGCGGGAAGCGGCGCCGGGCCGCTCTGCCAGTCGCGGCGGCTCGCGGCGTCGCGCACGTCGCTCGGGCGCGAGTCCCCGGGCGGTGGGGGGAGGTCGCGCGCCCGGACGATGCCCTGCGGCGCCTCGTATCCGGGCGGTGCCTGCTCGGGCTCGGGCTCCCAGGACGGAGCCGGCGGCGGGGCCGGCTCGACGAACTCCGGCTCGGTGCCGCGCTTGAACGCCTGGAAGACGGCGCCTGCCGAGCCGGGCGTCACCCGCCGTCCCGAGCCCTGGTCGACCGCGACCAGCGTGACCTCGTTCGGCACCTCGAAGTCGAGCACCGGCTGGCTCGCCATCGCCTTGCTCATGAAGTCCTGCCAGATCGGCGCGGCGGCGCGTCCGCCCGTCTCCTTCGAGCCGAGCGTCTTGTCCTGGTCGTAGCCGACCCAGACGCCGGTCACGAGCTGCGGCGTGTAGCCGATGAACCAGGCGTCGCGCTGGTCGTTGGTCGTGCCGGTCTTGCCGGCAACGGGCCGGTCGATCGCCGCGCGCCTGGCGGTTCCCTGCTCGACGACGTTGCGCAGGATGCTGGTCATCACGTAGGCGGTGTCGGGCGAGATCGCCGGGCGCCGCAGCACGGGCGCCTCCTCGATGAGCTCGCCGCGCACGTCGGTGATCTTGGTGATGAAGCGCGGCTCGACGCGCATGCCGAGGTTGGCGAACACGCCGAACGCCTCGGTGAGCTCGAGCAGCGTCACCTCGGCGGAGCCGAGCGCGATCGAGAGGTTCTTCGGGAAGGGCCGCGAGAAGCCGAAGCGGGGCAGGTACGACAGCAGGAACTTGAGCCCCATCGAGCTCACCAGCTTGACGGTCACGACGTTGCGCGACTTGGTGAGCGCCTGGCGCAGCGTGGTCGGTCCGAAGAACTTCTTCTCGAAGTTCTGCGGCGACCAGACGCCAGCGCCGGTGGGATACGACACCGGCGCGTCGACGATGACGCTCGCCGGCGTGTAGCCGCGGTCCATCGCGGCCGCGTAGATCAGCGGCTTGAACGCCGAGCCCGGCTGCCGGTACGCCTGCGTGACGCGGTTGAACTGGCTGCGGTTCCAGTCGAGCCCACCGACCATCGCACGCACGTCGCCGGTCGCCGGCACCATCGCGAGCAGCGCTCCCTCGGTGCCGTTGTTGTTGGTCAGCTCGAGCGTTCGCTCGCTGCCGTCGCGGCGGACGCGGGCCTCGAGCACGTCGCCCGTCAGCGGCTCGTAGCCCGCCGTGGTCGCGCGCGTGAGCCCGGCCGCCGGCAGGACCGCGCGCCCGCTGGCCCAGCGCACGTCGAGCCCGCCGTCGCGCCGGCGGACCGCGCCGTCCTTGCCCGGCAGCACCACGACCTCGAGGATCGTGCCCGGCTCGGGCAGCCCGGGGTCGCTCGCGGACGCGGGCAGCGACGCGAGCGCCTTCCACTCCCGGGCCGGCAGGCGACGCAGCGCGCCGCGGAACCCCTGGCGCTCGTCGAGCGAGGCGATCCCCTCGTGCAGCGCGCGGTCGGCCTCGCGCTGCATCGCGAGATCGAGCGTCGTATGGACGTCGAGGCCGAGCTGGTACGGCGCACTCGAGCCGTAGCGCTGCTCGAGCAGGCGGCGGACGTGCTCGACGAAGTACGGCGCGACGCTGCTGATCGGCGCCTCCTTGCGTGCGAGGACGATCTTCTCGTCGTAGGCCTGCTCGGCCTCGTCCGGCGTGACGAAGCCGTCCTCCATCATGCGGTCGAGCACGTAGCGCTGCCGCGCCCTGGCGCGCTCGAAGTGCTTGACGGGCGAGTAGCGGCTCGGTGCCTGCGGCAGCCCGGCCAGCATCGCGGCCTCGCCCAGCGTGAGCTGCGACACGTCCTTGCCGAAGTACTCGAGCGCTGCCGCCTGAACGCCGTAGGCGCCGTTCCCGAGGTAGATCTGGTTCAAGTAGAGGTAGAGGATCTCCTCCTTGGTGAGCTGCTGCTCGAGCCGGACGGCGAGGACGACCTCCTTCAGCTTGCGCTCGTAGCTGCGCTCGGGCGACAGCAGCAGCGACTTCACCACCTGCTGGGTGATCGTGCTGCCTCCCTGGCGCGTGGTCCCCGCCTGGTAGTTGCTGACCGCCGCACGGACGATGCCCTGCAGGTCGACGCCCGTGTGCTGGTAGAAGTTCTGGTCCTCCGCGGCGACGAACGCGAGCTGGACGGACTTCGGAATCTTGTAGATCGGCGTCAGGTAGCGCTTCTCGAAGAAGAACTCGCCGATCAGCGTGCCGTCGTCGGCGAAGACGCGGGTCGCGACCGGCGGGCGGTAGTCGAGCAGCTTCTCGACCGGCGGCAGGCTGACGTTGAACTCGCGGTAGAGGATCGCCGCGGCGCTGCCCGCGGCGGCGAGCAGGATCAGCGAGAAGCCGAGGAGGAACGTCCGGAAGGGTCGTCGCGTCGATTCGCCCTGCTTCCCCACGATTTCCGCCCTTCTCCCCGGGGCGCTGTCTACACCATCCACCCGTCCGGGGCCACATTCGGGGAAACGAGGCAGGCCGGGGCTGCCCGCCGGGCGATGCCTCGAATGGACACTTCGCCCCGGTGGCATGCTACTGTCCGAACGATGGCCGTCGGCGGAGCAGGAACGCGACAAGGCGCGACGCGCGAAGCGCAGCGCGGCCCCGTACGCTCTCGGCACGGCCTGCGCCTGCTCGAGCACGTCAGCACGCTCATCGGCGAGTCGGAGAACCTGCAGGAGACGCTCGACAGCGTCGTCCAGGTGGTCGCCGAACGCATGCGCACCGAGGCATGCTCGGTCTACCTGCTCGACGAGAGCGCCACCACGCTCACCCTGTGGGCCACGACCGGCCTCGAGCGCAGCTCGGTCGGGCGCGTCCGCATGAAGATCAGCGAGGGTCTGACGGGCCTCGTGATCGAGACCATGCAGCCGGTCGCGGTGCCGGACGCGCCGGTGCACCCGCGCTTCAAGTTCTTTCCCGAGACCCACGAGGAGCGCTACCACTCCTTCCTCGGCGTGCCGGTCCTCGAGCGGCGTGCGCCGCTCGGCGTGCTGGTCGTGCAGACCTTGCGCCGGCGCCAGTTCACGGCCGACGAGATCAGCCTGCTGCGCACGATCGCCGGGCAGCTCTCGGGCGTGCTCGTCCAGGCGCGCCTGCTCGACAGCCTGAAGATCCAGGAGCAGGAGCAGGCCGACTTCCGCCGCCGGATGCTGGACACGATCCGGCGCCTGCAGGCCTTCGAACGGCAGGCGGCGCGCACCGCCGCGGGCGCCGTCGCCCGCGACCCGGGCGAGCGTCTGCGCGGGATCGCGGCGTCGCCGGGCTTCGGCATCGGGCGCGCGCACATCCTGCACCCGCAGATCGTGTTCGGCGAGATCGAGGACCGTCCGATCGACGACCCGGCGGCCGAGGTGGCGCGCTTCGATCACGCGCTCGAGATCGCGACGCGCGATCTCGAGCGCCAGCGCGCGAAGATGAACGAGATCCTGCCCGAGGCGACGAACCAGATCTTCGACGCCTACCTGCTGATGATGCGCGACGACGCCGTCTCGGCGCGGGTGCGCAACCTCATCCAGGAGGGCACGTCGGCGGAGTACGCGGTGCGGCGCGTGGTCGAGGACTACCTCGGCGCCTTCGAGAGCATCGAGGACCCGTACCTGCAGGAGCGGGCGCTCGACGTGAAGGACATCGGCCAGCGCCTGCTGCGCGTCCTGCTCGGCATCGACAACGGGCCGGACCGCTTCCCCGACGACGGCAGCGTGCTGATCGCGCGCGAGCTGACGCTCACCGACCTCTCCGAGATCGACCCCAAGCTGCTGCGCGGCATCGCGCTCGCGACGGGCGGCGTCACGTCGCACGCGACGATCCTCGCCAAGTCGTTCGAGATCCCGACCGTCGTCGGCATCGAGCACCTGCTCGAGAGCACGCGCGAGGGCGACGAGGTGATCGTCGACGGCAACGCCGGCGTCGTCTACCGCGACCCGGGCCCCGAGGTCATCCGCGAGTACCAGCGGATGGAGCGCGACTACCGCGCGTTCAACGAGAAGCTCGAGTCGCTGCACGACCTGCCGGCGGTCACGACCGACGGGCGCCGGGTGACGATGCACGCGAACGTCGGCCTGCTGGGCGACGTCATGCTCGCGCAGCGCCACGGCGCGGAGGGCGTGGGCCTCTACCGCACGGAGTTCCCGTTCATCTCGTTCCGCGAGTTCCCGACCGAGCAGGAGCAGCTCGACATCTACCGCAAGGTGATCACCGCCATGGGCGGCAAGCCGGTGACGATCCGGACGCTCGACCTCGGCGCCGACAAGTACCCCGCTTACCTGCACGTGCCGCGCGAGGAGAACCCGTTCCTCGGCTGGCGCTCGATCCGCGTTTCGCTCGAGATGCCCGAGTTCTTCGACCTGCAGCTCCGGGCGATCCTGCAGGCCGCGACCGCGGGTCCGACGCGGCTCCTGCTGCCGATGATCTCGTCGCTCGACGAGCTGCTCACGGTCAAGGAGATGCTCGCCGACACGATGCACGACCTCGAGCGCGAGGGCATCCCGCACCGCACCGACGTGCCGCTCGGGATCATGATCGAGGTGCCGTCGGCGGTGCACCTCGCGCCGCAGCTCGCGGCCGAGTGCGACTTCCTGTCGATCGGCACCAACGACCTGATCCAGTACGTGCTCGCCGTCGACCGCAACAACCGCAAGGTCGCGCCGCTCTACCAGCCGCTGCACCCGGCAGTGCTCGGCACGATCGCGCAGTGCGTGCAGGCGGCACGCGGCACCGGGAAGCCGATCTCGATGTGCGGCGAGATGGCGGCCGACCCGATGGCGACGCTGGTCCTGCTCGGTCTCGGGCTCGACGAGCTCAGCATGGAGCCGTTCTTCATCCCGGTCATCAAGCAGCTCATCCGCTCGGTGTCCTACGCGACCGCGGTCGACCTCGCGCAGCAGGTGCTGACGATGTCGACCGTGCGCGAGATCAAGAGCACGATCTTCGACGCGATGCGGGCGCTCGGCGTGATCGAGCTGCTCGACATGTATCAGTAGAGAGCGAGGGGCGGGCCCCTCGCCTCC
>JBFMAS010000164.1:0-6451 GCA_040755575.1 Thermodesulfobacteriota bacterium | reverse complement strand
GTCGGGCTCGCCGGACCGCGTGTCGCCCTCGTCGCGCCCGCGCGCCGCGAGCTCCTCGGCCTCGGTCTCGCCCACCTCGTGCTCCGCCGCCTCGCTCATGCCTCCGCTCCCTCGAAGTCGATCGCCAGCACGCTGTCCGGGTCGAGGTCGCGCAGCAGCGCCACCTCGATCGCGCCGTACGCGGCCTCCTGCGTCGCCGTCAGCGCGCCCACCTTGATGAGCTCGAGGATGGCGAGGAAGGTGACGATGATCCGGCGGCGCGACGCGTCGGCGGGAAAGAGGTCCTCGAACGCCGCCCGGCGAACGGTGCGCAGCTGGTCGAGGACGAGCTCGAGACCGTCGCGCAGGCTGAGCTGCTCCTGGGCGACCCGGTGCACCGGCTGGTTCGCGCGCCGGTTCAGCACGCGCTGCAGCGCGAGCAGCAGGTCACCGACGCCGACCGGCCGCATCGGCTCGACGAACTCGCCGGGCGCATGCTCGACGACCGTGCGCCGGAAGACGTCGCGGCCGAGCACCGGACGCTGCGCCAGCGCGGCCGCCACCTTCTGGAAGCGCTCGTGCTCGATGAGCTGCTGGATGAGCTGCGCCTCGGGGTCGAGCGGCTCCTCGTCGTCGAACTCGTCGCGCTCCTCGGGCGGCAGCAGCGCGCGCGACTTGAGGTAGATCAGCGTCGCCGCCATGACCAGGAACTCGCCCGCGATGTCGAGGTTCAGCTCGCGCGCGGCCTTCAGGTACGCCAGGTACTGGTCGGTGACCTGCGAGACGCGGATCTCGTAGAGGTCGACCTCGTGCTTCTTGATCAGGTGCAGCAGCAGGTCGAGCGGGCCCTCGAAGGTGTCGAGCTTGACGGTGTAGTGCTCGCCCGCGCCCGCAGTGCCGCCCGTGCCGATCGCGCTCATCCGCTCCCCCCTGCGCCTCCTACCACATTCCGCGCGCGCGTGAACCCATCACGCACCTTCAGCCGACGAGGCCCATGGCCTCGCGCACCTCGGCCATGGTCCGGCGCGCGATCTCGCGGGCGCGCGTCGTGCCGGCCTCGAGCACGTCGCGGACGAAGCCGCTGCGTCCGGCGATCTCCGCGCGGCGCTCGCGGTGCGGCGCGAGATCGGCGAGCACGTGCTTGATCATGATCCGCTTGCACTCGACGCAGCCGATGCCGGCCGTCGTGCAGCCCCGCGTGACGTACTCGATCTCGTCGGCCGTGCAGTAGACCTGGTGCAGGTTGAACGCCGGGCAGTCCTTGGGGTCGCCCGGGTCGGTGCGCCGCACCCGGCGGGGGTCGGTCGCCATCTTCTCGAGGCGCGTCTGGATCGACTGCGGCTCCTCGTCGAGGAAGATCGCGTTGCCGTAGCTCTTGCTCATCTTGCGGCCGTCGGTGCCCGGCACCTTGGGCGTGGGCGAGAGCAGCGCCTGCGGCTCGGGCAGGACCCCGCCGTAGAGGTGGTTGAAGCGGCGCGCGATCTCGCGCGTCAGCTCGACGTGCGGCACCTGATCGACGCCGACCGGGACGAGGTGCGCCTTGTAGAGCAGGATGTCCGCGGCCTGCAGCACCGGGTAGCCGAGGAAGCCGTAGGTCGACAGGTCGCGGTCCTGGAGCTGCTCGCGCTGCTCCTTGTAGGTCGGGTTGCGCTCGAGCCACGGCACGGGCGTGATCATGCCGAACAGCAGCGCGAGCTCCGCGTGCTCGAGGATCGAGGACTGGCGGAAGATCACGCAGCGCTCCGGATCGATGCCGGCGGCGAGCCAGTCGAGCACCATGTCGTCGACGAACGGGGGCACCTTCGCAGGGTGCTCGTAGTCGGTGGTGAGCACGTGCCAGTCGGCGACGAAGAAGTGGCAGTCGTACTGCTCCTGCAGCGCCACCCAGTTGCGCAGCGTGCCGAGCAGGTGGCCCAGGTGCAGCTTGCCCGTCGGACGCATGCCGCTCACGACCACCTTCCGTCCGCCTCCGCCCGTCCCTGCCCTCACTCCCGTTCCTCCCTGCCCCTCGTGCGTCGCGCGGCGGCCGCGGCCCGCTCGCGCGGGTGGTGCGCGGCGTGGACCTGGCGCAGGTGCGCGCGGCTCAGGTGCGTGTAGACCTCCGTGGTGGCGATGTTCGCATGCCCGAGCAGCGTCTGCACCACGCGCAGGTCGGCGCCCCGCTCGACCATGTGGGTCGCGAACGCGTGCCGCAGGCCATGCGGCGAGAGCTGCGTCTCGACCCCCGCGCGCGCCGCGAGGCGGCGCACCAGCGCGAACACCGCCTGCCGGGTGAGGCGGCGGCCGCGCGGCGACAGGAACACCTCGGTCGCCCGCCCCTTGCCGAGCAGGCGCGGTCGCTCGTGCTCGAGGTAGCGCGCGAGCGCCGCGCACGCCGGGCGGCCGAGCGGCACGACCCGCTCCTTGTCGCCCTTGCCGACGACGCGCACCGCGCGCTCCCGCAGGAACACGACGTCGACGCGCAGCGAGATCGCCTCGCTCACGCGCAGGCCCGCACCGTACAGCACCTCGAGCAGCGCCTGGTCGCGCAGCGGGGTCGGGCTCGCCGCCGCGGCCGCGAGCAGGCGCGGCACCTCGGAGGCGCCGAGCGTCTCCGGCAGCCGCCGGGGCAGCCGCGGCTGGCGCAGATCGGACACCGGGTTGTCGGCGACGATGCGCTCCGCGAGCGCGAAGCGGAACAGGCCACGCAGCGCCGACAGCCGGCGCGCCTGCGAGCGCGCGCCGACGCCGCGCTCCGCCTCGGCCGCCTGGAACGCGAGCACCGTCTCGCGGCCCACCCGGGCCGCGTCCTCGATGCCGAAGCGCCGGCGCACGAACGCCGCGAAGCGCGCCAGGTCGGCCGCATACGCGGCGTAGGTGTGCGGCGAGACGCCGACCTCGCCGCGCAGCCGGGCGAGGAAGCGGTCGATCAGCTCGTCGAGCCCCACGCGCTCAGGCCGGCGCGGCGGCGCCCGCACCGTTCGCCGCCTCGTCGCTCAGAGCCGCGGTGAGCATCGACTCGATCTCGGCGACGCGCTCCGACTTCCGGCCGTCGGCCTCCGTCACGTAGAACACGTCGAGCACCTGGTCGACGTTGGTCGAGATCTTCGCCAGGTGGATGTCGAGCCCGAGCGCGTACAGCGCCTGCGCGATGCGGTAGAGGATGCCGATGCGGTCGTGGGTGTAGACGTCGACCACCGTGTAGTCGTCCGAGGCCTGGTTGCTGACCTCGACGCGGGTCGGCACACGCAGCGGCCGCTTCTTGTCGAGGATCCCCGGCCGCTCGGCCTTCGCCATCACCTCGCCGAGGTCGCGCCGGCCGGCGAGCACCTGCTCGAGCAGCTCGCGCGTCTTCTGCCAGCGCTCGTCGTCGAGCGCGGCCTCGCGGCGCTCGAGGTGCGACACGCGGAACGCGTCGAGCGCGATCCCGTCGTCCGAGGTGGCGATGCGCGCGGCGACGATGTTCATGCCGCGCGCGGCGAGCACGCCGGTGAGCACCGCGAACAGCCCGGGGCGGTCGTGCGTCGCGACCGTGAACTCGCTGAACTCGTAGGCCGGGTTGTGCGTCACGCTGGTCGCCAGGCCCTGCTCGCGCGCGTGGCGCACGAGCGCCGCGTGGTCGGCCATCAGCGTCTCCGGGGTGGTGAGGAAGTAGATGTCCGGCATGCTCTCGGCGAAGCGCGCGAACTCGCGGGCCGCCGGCTCGCCGCGCGTCTTGCGCGTCTCGGCGAGGACGCGCTCGCGGATGCGCGCGATCCGTCCCTGGCGGTCCTCCGGCTCGAGCCCGCGCGCGAACGCCTCCGTGACCCGCAGGTAGGTCTCGGAGAGCAGCATGTCCTTCCAGTTGTTCCAGATCTTGGGCCCGGTGGCGCGCATGTCGGCGTAGGTCAGCAGATAGAGGCGCTTCAGCGTGTCGGTCGTGCCGACGAGCTTCGCGAACTCGCTGATCAGCTTGTCGTCGTGGATGTCGCGGCGCTGCGCGAGGTGCGACATGACGAGGTGGTTGCGCACCAGGAACTCGAGCTCCTTGGCGTCGTCCTCGTTGAGCTTGAGACGCGCCGCGAGGTCGCGCGCGAACACCGCACCCTTCTCCGAGTGCCCGCCGCCGAGGCCCTTGCCGGCGTCGTGCATCATCATGCCGAGGAACAGCAGCTCGACCTTGTCGACCTCGCGCATCACCTGGGTCAGCAGCGGCGACGCGTCTGCGCGCTCGCCCATGCGCAGCCGCTCGAGCTCGCGGATGCCCATCAGCGAGTGCTCGTCGACTGTGTAGATGTGGTAGAGGTCGTGCAGCACGAGACAGCGCAGGTGCTCCCACTCGGGGATGATGCGCGACAGCACTCCGAGCTTGTGCATCTCGTGCAGCGTCTCGTAGACCCGGTACGGTGAGCGCAGGATCGCGATGAACGCGGCGACGACGCGGTCGTCGGTCCGCTCGGCGTCGCCGAGCCGCCAGGCGTTGGTGCGGATCAGGTCGGCGAGCGCCGACGAGAGCCGCACCGCGTGCCGCTGCGCGTCGGCGAAGAGCCGCACGAGCTCCGTCGGGTCCTCGGCGAAGACGTCGCCGTTCGCGACCGCGAGCTCGCCGGCGACGATCTGCACGCCCGGCCGGATCGTGCGGGCCATCATGCGCCCGATGAGCCGGTAGGGCCGCGGCGGGTTCACCGAGCGGTCGATGATCGCCTGCGCGAAGCGCGTCACCGTCGACGCCTGCAGGTAGTAGTCCTTGAGGAAGCGCTCGACGGGCTTGAGCCCCCCGTTCGCAGACGCGGTGTAGCCGAGGTTCGCCGCGACCTCCTCCTGCAGCTCGAAGGTGAGCTGGTCCTGATGCGCGCCCGACAGGAAGTGCATCGCGTTGCGCACGCGGAACAGGAAGTCCCGCGCGTGCTCGATCTCGGCGAGCTCGCTGGCGTTCATCACGCCCTTGACGGCGAGCTCGCGCAGGCTGCCGACCTTGAATTTGATCTTGGCGATCCACAGCGCGGTGTGCAGGTCGCGCAGGCCGCCCTGCCCTTCCTTGATCTGCGGCTCGAGCAGGTAGACCGAGTCGCCGTACTCGTGGTGCCGCGCCTCGCTCTCGGCGAGCTTCTCGCGGAAGAACTTCGCCATGCCGCGCGGCTTGATCTCGCGCTCGAGCGCGCGCTCGAACTCCTCGGCGAGCGGGCGGTCGCCGCAGACGTAGCGCGCGTCGATCAGCGCGGTCTTGATCTTGAGGTCGGTGGTCGCGAGCCGCACGCACTCGCGCACGCTGCGCACCGCGAACCCCACCTGCAGGCGCGTGTCCCACAGGGTGTAGAGGATCGTCTCGTTGACGGTCTCGACGTACGGCGTGACCTTGTGCGGGTAGAGGAACAGCAGGTCGACGTCGGACTGCGGGTTGAGCTCGCCGCGGCCGTAGCCGCCCTGGGCGAGCACCGCGCAGCGCTGGTCGAGCTGGACGTAGCGCCGCCGGTAGGCCGCCGTCGCCGCGTCGAGCAGGAACTCGATCAGGCGGTCGACGGCACCGGTCCAGCGCTCGACGACGGCGACGCCGCTCGCACCGGCGTCGTGCCAGCGACGCAAGCCGTCGCGCGTCGCCGCGACGTATTCCCGCGCCGTGCGGCGCAGGTCGTCCGCCTCCGCCGGGTCGGGCAGCGCGGGCAGCACCGGCTCCGCGTCGAGCGCGCGCGGCGACGCCTCGCCGGTCGACGGCTGCTCTATGCGGCTCGTGTCGAGCATCTACAGGTTCGCGTTGGCTGTCTCGCTGGCGAGGAAGCGGCGGATCCCCTGCGCGATCCCCTCAGCCACATCGAGCTGGTAGCGCCGCGCCGCGATGCGCTGCCCCTCGGTCTCGTTGGTGAGGAACGCCGTCTCGACCAGGATGCAGGGCATGTAGGCGCCGACGAGCACGTAGAACGGCCCCTTCTTGACGCCGAGGTTCTGGACGCCCTTCCATCGCTCCTGAAGATAGCTGACGAGGCTGCCTTGCACAGCCCGCGCCGCCGCGACCGACTCGTCCTCCTTGCCGGTCTGGACGAGGTCGCTCAGGATGTAGGCCAGGTCGCGCTCGCCGGGCGCGGCGCCCGTCAGCGCGAGCCCGTTCTCGAGCGCCGCGAGGCGGATGGTCGCGCGGTCGTCGGTGTTGTTCAGCGTGTAGGTCTCGATGCCGGCGAGCTGCGGGTTCTCGCTCGCGTTGGCGTGCACCGAGACGAACAGGTCGGCCCCGTGCGCGTTGGCGATCGCGGTGCGTTGCTCGAGGGAGACGTAGCTGTCGTCGGTGCGCGTCAGCACGACGCGGATCTGCGGGTCCTCGGCGAGGATCGCCGCGACCAGCTCCGACACGACGAGCGTGATGTTCTTCTCCTGCTCACCCGTCACGCCGCGCGCTCCCGGATCGCGCCCGCCGTGCCCGGGGTCGACGACGACCGTCCAGACGCCCGGCGACGGCTGCGGGCGGGGCGCGCGGGCGGCGCCCCTCCTCTTCCGCGCCTTCCGCGGCGCCGCCCGCGGCGCG
>JBFMAS010000163.1:0-6173 GCA_040755575.1 Thermodesulfobacteriota bacterium | reverse complement strand
CGTGAAGATGACGTTGAAGAACACGCTCGGCGCGGCGAGCGCCTTCTCGCCGTCTCCCTCGAGCGTCAAGTACCAGCCGTGCTGCGTCGCGATGTCGTCGATGAGCTCCGCCGCGGCGTCGCTGCCCTGCGTGCAGCCGCCGGACGATGCGTTGCAGATCACCCCGCCGTCCGTGTTGAGCGCGTACTTCTTCACGTTGCCGGGCCAGCTCTGACCGGACTCGCGGGGTGCGAACAGCGCGACGTAGAGGCGGTTGCCCGACTGCGTGCGGTTCGTCTGGCTCACCGGCACGACCGGCGCGACGAACGACTGCGCGTCGTTGCGGATCAGGTTCAGGATGTCGTCGAGCGCGTCGTCGAGCTCGCTCGGCGTCAGGGCCGAGATGCACTCGCCGCCGCCGTACTTCTTCGATGCGCGCCACAGCAGCGAGCCGCCGCCGGCGGACGTGTCGCCGTCCACCGGCGGCTCGCAGTAGTTGATGCCGAACGACACGGCGTAGAGCTTGAGTGGCTGGTTCTCCGAATCGCCGAGCGGGAACTCGCCGCGGATCTTCATCATCACGTCGTCGAGGTAGTCGGAGCCGCAGTTGAAGGTCTCGCCCGTCAGCGCGCTCCAGCTCGGGCTCGACGGGTCCTCCTTGCCGTCGGCGTTGAGGTCGCCGGGGTTGCCGACGAACGCCTGGATGCGCGTGAAGGGGCACGCCGTCTGCGGCGACGTCAGACGGTTCGCCTCCACCTCCGGCACGCCGTCGGTCACCATGACGACGTAGTTGCGCTGGCAGGTGTACTGCACCGGCGAGCCGTAGCCCGACTTGGTCACCTCGCCGTTGAAGTAGCGCCACGCGTCCATCAGCCGGATCGCGCTCGGCGTGCCGCCGCTCGCCTGCAGCTGGCCGATCGAGCTGACGAGCGTCGCGTGCTTCGCCGAGTCGAGGTTCTGCACCGGGAAGCGGAACACCTCGTCGTTGACGTGCCAGCTCGTCACCCAGGACTCGGACGAGTAGTTGGCGCTGCTGTAGTTGATGTTCGGCGGGTTGAAGACCATCAGGCCCCAGCGCACGTCGACGTTGTCCGGGTCGTTGATGGTCGAGATCATCGAGCTCTTGGCGAGCCCGAGCTGGTTCTGCGGCTGGCAGGTGTTGCCCTGCCCCGGGCAGTCCGACTGCGAGCTGCACGGATCGAACGGCTCCTGCGTGCAGTAGCGCGGCTGGTTCTCGTCCCAGTTGATCCGGTTGCCCTTCTTGCGCCGCCCCTCGCGGTCGTCGATGTCGTCCTGGAAGGCTGGGATCACGTCGACGAACGAGCCGGCGCAGACGCTGCCGTCGACGACGTACGACGACTGCGTGCGGCGGCACGTGCAGTTGGAATTGACGTCGCCGCCCAGGATGCCGCTCTTGTTGGCGCAGCGCGTGTAGATCGTCCCCGGGTCCAGCGGGCCCGCGTAGACGGCGTCGGGATACGGCGAGTACGGGACGTTCGCCATGCTGCCCGAGTTGTCGAAGATGATGAGGACGTTGGGCGAGACCTGCGTGCCGCTGAAGATGTCGGTGTCGAGCGCCTGTGCGGGAGCGCACAGCGCCACCGCGATCGCGAGCGCGATCGCCGCCAGCTCGGGACGCGAGCGCGTCTTGTGCCTCGACTCTGCCACCACCGCCTCTCCACCGGCCGCTCTCGGGCCTGCGTCGCGCACGTCGACGCAAGAGGAGCGCCAGCGCGTGGAGGCGGTGAATCGGGCGATTGGCTCCGGACGTGAGTCAGCGGTGGCGCAGTCGAGCGTGACGCTGTGCCAGCCGCGGCACGCTGCCGCGCGCCCGGGGTGGACGTCCTACAGCAGGTCGCTCGCGAGGTCCGCGAGCTCCGAGCGCTCGCCCTTCACCAGCGTGATGTGCGCGTAGATCTCCTGACCGACCATGCGGCTGATCAGGTAGCTGAGGCCGTTCGAGGAGTCGTCGAGGTAGGGCTGGTCGATCTGGTGGATGTCGCCGGTGAAGACGATCTTGGTGCCCTCGCCGGCGCGCGTGATGATCGTCTTGATCTCGTGCGGCGTCAGGTTCTGCGCCTCGTCGACGATGAAGAACGCGTGCTGCAGCGTCCGCCCGCGGATGTAGGACAGCGGCGTGATGACGAGCTTGCCGCCCTCGAGCATCCCCTGGATGCGCTGTGCGTTCGGGTCGGACTCGTTGAACAGGTGGCGGATGACGGTCAGGTTGTCGAACAGCGGCTGCATGTACGGGTCGAGCTTCGCCGAGATGTCGCCCGGCAGGTAGCCGAGGTCGCGGTTCGAGAGCGCGACCACCGGGCGCGCGAGCAGGATCTGGCGGTACTTCGCGCGGCAGTGCAGCGCCGCGGCGAGCGCGAGCAGCGTCTTGCCGGTGCCCGCCTTGCCGGCGAGCGTGACGAGCTTGATGTCGTCGTTGGTCAGGAGATCGAGCGCGAACGACTGCTCGGCGTTGCGCGGCACGACGCCGTAGGCCGGGCTCTTCTCGACGCGCGCGAAGGTCTGCTCGCGGTTGCGGTAGGTCGCCAGCACCGACTTGGAGCCGTTCCTGAGCACGAAGTTCTCGTTCGGCTTCGGCCGCTCGACGTACGGCACGTTCGCCGCCGGCACGACGCCGCCGTTCGCGTAGAAGGTGCTGATCACCTCGGACGGGATGCCCTCGAGCGTCCGCTTGCCGGTGTAGAGCCGGTCGACGCGCTCGACCTTGTCGCTCGTGTAGTCCTGCGCGACCAGCCCGAACGAGCGCGCCTTCATGCGCAGGTTGGTGTCCTTCGAGACCAGGATCACCGTGCGCCCGGGCTCGGCGTCGCGCAGCGCGAGCGCCGTCGACAGGATGCGGTGGTCCGGCGAGTCGCTCAGGAAGGCGGCGCGCAGCTCGTCCGAAGGACCCGCGCCGAGCACGACGTGCACCCGGCCGAGCCCTTCGCCGAGCGGCGCGCCCTCGCGCGACAGCACGTCGCCCGTGATGCCGTCGAGACGGCGCAGGAACTCGCGCGCCTGCGCGTTGATGTCGCGGCTGCCGCGCTTGAACTGGTCGAGCTCCTCGAGGACCGTGATCGGGATCGCGACGTCGTGCTCGCGGAAGCTCTGCAGGCAGCGTGCGTCGTGCAGGATGACGTTGGTGTCGAGGACGAAGAGCTTGGCCGTCAGGCGGCCATCGACGCCGCTGCGGCCTTCACCATCGCCGTCCGCACCACCCATCCGCTCCCAGCTTGTACTCGCCCTGCGGCGCACGATCAACGCCTGCAAGAGTCTCCGTGGAAAGATTTCACGTGCCTGCGCGATCTCGGAAGCCGCGTGCAGTTCTGACAGGGTGGCGCGCGCGTCGCCCCCCGCGCACCGCGGAGAACGGCTGCCGACGCATGGTGGCACGAGGGCAGCTAGCGGCCGCATGGAAAACACGCACGTTGTATTGGTTGCCGGATGCCTTCTCGGCATGACGGCCCTGCCGCCGCTCGCGACGGCGCAGGAGAGGGAGTCGGGGCTGCAGATCACGCCCGATCGCAACCAGGTGCTGGTCAGCAAGGACGTGGGCGACGAGCGCTGGGCGATCGTCCGCAGCGAGGACGGCACGGTGTCCGGCAACGTCTTCTTCCCCGAAGGCGGGGCGCCGCTGTTCATCTGGTGCGAGCCGACGGAGGACTCGGAAGAGGATCCGATCACCTTCGACTGCTTCGGCGCCGACGCGTGTCCGGCCGCGCCGTGCGACGAGGACGAGTGGGAGTTCATCGCCGAGGTCGAGCTCCCGGCGTCGTTCTTCGAGCCGCCCACGGGCGGGCCGACCCCGACGCCGGGGCCGTCGCCGACGCCGATCCCGATCGGCACGCCGACGCCGGACGGCACGCCGGACGGCGCGCAGTAGCGCCCAAGCCGCGCGGTCGATTGCGCGCGCCCGGCCGGCCGCCGGCCGGGCGCGTGTGATCCGTCGCAGCGGCTCGCGCGCCGCGGCTTGACCTCCCACTTCCGCGTGAGCTTCACTCCGCGCCGATGTCCGAGCAGCCCGTCGACGTGCTGATCATCGGCGCCGGCGCCTCCGGCGCGGCGCTGGCCTTTTGCCTCGCCGAGACGAGGATGCGGATCGTCTGCCTCGAGCAGGGCGACTGGGTGAAGCCGGACGACTACCCGGGGAACCGCGCCGACTGGGAGCTGCGCCGCCTGACCGACTGGAGCTTCAGCCCGAACGACCGCAAGCGGGCCGCCGACTACCCGGTGAACGACGCCGACTCGCCGATCGCGGTGTCGAACTTCAACGCGGTCGGCGGCAGCACGATCCTGTTCGCCGGGCACTTTCCGCGCATGCACCCTTCCGACTTCCGCGCGCGCACGCTCGACGGCGTCGCCGAGGACTGGCCGCTCGACTACCGCACGCTCGCGCCGTTCTACGATCTGAACGAGCGCATGATGGGCGTGTCGGGGCTCGCGGGCGATCCGGCGTACCCGTCAAACCCGCCCAAGGTCCCGCCGCTGCCGCCCCTGCCGCTCGGCAAGCTCGGCGAGACGCTCGCGCGCGGCTTCAACCGGCTCGGCTGGCACTGGTGGCCGTCGGACAGCGCGATCATCAGCCGCGAGTACGAGGGACGCGCGCCGTGCATCAACGCGGGCACCTGCATCGCGGGCTGCGCGCAGGGGGCCAAGTCCAGCACGGACCTCACCTACTGGCCGCTCGCGCTGCGCTCGGGCGTCGAGCTCAGGACGAGCTGCCGGGTGCGCGAGATCACGGTCGGCGAGAGCGGCATGGTCGACGGCGTGATCTACTTCGACGCCGACGGCGTCGAGCGCCGCCAGCGCGGCGAGGTCGTGGTGCTCGCGTGCAACGGCATCGGCACGCCGCGCCTGCTGCTCAACTCGCGCTCGAAGCACTTCCCCGACGGGCTCGCGAACCGCAGCGGGCTCGTCGGCAGGAACCTCATGTTCCACCCCTACGCGATGGTCACCGGCCTCTTCGACGAGCCGCTCGAAGGCTACAAGGGCGCGATCGGCTGCTGCATCATGAGCCACGAGTTCTACGAGACGGACCCCGCGCGCGGCTTCGCGCGCGGCTACTCGTTCGAGATCCTGCGCGGCCTCGGTCCGGTGTTCACCGCCATGATGGGCATGGGCTGGGGACGCCTGCCGTGGGGTACCGAGCACCACCGCGCCTACGCCGAGATCTTCGACCGCAACGCCGGCATGGTGGTGATCGGCGAGGACCTGCCGGAGGAGCACAACACGGTCACGCTCGACCCCGAGCTCACGGACGCGCACGGCGTCCCGGCACCGAAGATCACCTACCGGCTCGGCGACAACAGCCGCGCGCTCATGGCGCACGGGGTGGAGCGCGCGCAGGAGGTGCTGCTCGCGGCGGGCGCGCGGGACACGGTCGCGGAGCCGCTCCTGCGTCCGGCCGGCTGGCACCTGATGGGCACCGCGCGCATGGGCAAGGACCCGCGCACGTCGGTGGTCAACGAGTGGGGCCGCTGCCACGACGTCAAGAACCTGTTCATCGTCGACGGCAGCGTGTTCGTCACCGCAGCGGCGGTGAACCCGACCAACACGATCCAGGCGCTCGCGCTGCACGTCGGCGACCGGATCAAGAAGAACCTCGCCAACCTGTTCGACTGAGCGCAGGCCGAGATGACCGAGCACGCCGCATCCCTTCCGGACTTCAGCGCCGACGAGCTGCGCACCCTCGCGGCGCTGCTCGACGAGATCGTCCCGCCGAGCGCCGACGGCCGCCTGCCCGGCGGCGGCACGCTGGTCGGCAGCGAGCACCTCGAGGCGACGCTGCGCCTGCTGCCCGGGCTCGACCTCGGGATCCTCCAGGCCGTCAAGGCCGCGGACGAGGAGGCGCGCAAGCGCGACGCGGCGTCGTTCGCGGCGCTGCCGCACGACGCGCGGCTCGCGCTGCTCGGCGAGCTCGGCGCGCGCGACCCGGGCTTCCTGCCGAGCCTGACCTTCCTCGCCTACGCGAGCTACTACCAGGACGCGCGCGTGCTCGGCGCGCTCGGCTTCGAGGCACGCCCGCCGCACCCGGAGGGCTTCACCCTCGACGACGGCGACCTCGAGCTGCTCGCGCCGGTGCGCCGGCGGGGCAAGCTCTACCGCGATGCTTGACGTCGTCAGCCGGGCGCCGGCGTCGGCGTCGGCTTGACGGTCACCTCGACGGTGACGAGCGTGGTGGTCGCGTCGACGACGAT
>JBFMAS010000162.1:0-12362 GCA_040755575.1 Thermodesulfobacteriota bacterium | reverse complement strand
ACCCCGACCCCGACGCCGAGCCCGAGCCCGACGCCGACACCCACGCCCGAGCCGACGCCGACGCCGCCGCCCTTCGCCGTGAACGTCACCGCGTACCGCCCGCAGAGCGAGGGCTACGGCGCACCGCTCGCGCGCCGCGCCGTGCCGGACGCCGAGGAGGCGGGCGCGGGCGCCGGCATCCGGCGCAACACCGACGACGACGACGGCAACGGCCTCGCCGACGCGACGCAGTCGCCGGTCGCGGGCGAGAACGACCTCGTCGAGCTCGCGCTGCAGGTGTCGCCGGTGCCCGTGCCGGCCGGCTGGGAGTACGCGGTGGTGCGCAGCGGACCGCACGTCAAGGTGTGGCTCGACCCGGGCAAGGGCTTCCCGGTGCTCGACGCGAACGACGAGCAGACGCTGACGCTCAGCACGAGCGCGACGTCGCTCTGGGTGGAGAGCGTCGCGCAGGCGGCGGCGACGGTGCGCGTGGTGGCGCGCCCGGCGGGCGGCGGCGACGCGGTCGCGTCCGACGAGGCGCTGTTCTACCCCTTCACCAGCGTCGTCATCGCGCTCGGCGGCGAGAACCAGTCGCCGAGCGACCCGCCGAACGGCGGGCACGGCATCTTCAACGTCGCGCGCGACCTGCACGCGATGGGCTACGACGTCCACATGTACGACGAGGACGACGTCGGCAGCTCGGGCGCGGGACCGGCGTACGACGAGGTCGTGCGCGCCGTCGCGCAGCGCGGGATCGGCATCGTGTCGATCTTCGGCTACAGCCACGGCGGCGGCTCGACGCACGACCTCGCGGAGCGCCTCGCGACCAACGCGGGCAGCATCGGCTCCTTCACGGTGCCCTACACCGCGTACATCGACGCGATCGAGAACGACTCGGACATCGACATCGAGTCCGAGCGCCGCCTGCCGCCCGGAACCCAGTACCACGTCAACTACTACCAGCGGGAGGATCTCTTCATCCGCGGCAACTCGGTGCCCGGCGCGAACGTCGACGTGAACGTGAACTCGACCCCGTGGGGCGCCGGGATCGAGCACACCGGCGTCGACGACCTCGCCAACGTGCGCAGCGGGATTCGTGACCCGCTCGTGCAGAGGGTACCGAGATGAGGCGGGCGCAACGGCCGCACCTCGCGACCATCCTCGCCGGCGCGCTCACCGCCGTGCTGCTCGCTGCGCCGGCGCCGGCCGCCGAGGTCGTCCCCGACGGCGAGCTGCAGGCGGGGATCGCTGCCGTCGCGCGGGCGCGCGACGAGCAGCAGCTCGCGGTCGCGCTCGAGAACCTGCGCGGCGCGTCCGAGCCGGGGTTCTCGGACCTCGTGCCCCAGCTCGCGCTCTTCCTGCTCGAGGCGAAAGGCGAGCGCGCGGGCATGACGCCGGCCCTGATCGTGAGCCGCCTCGGCATCTCGCAGCAGCAGATCCTGCGTGGCGTCGAGCCGCACCTCGACACCGACGATCCGGCGCTGCGAGCGCAGCTCGAGAACCTGCTCGGTGCCCTCGAGCTCGACGAGCTCGGAGCGCTGCTCGCGCAGCGCGACGCGCCGGCGACCGACGGGCTCGTGCGCTACCTCTACCAGCGGTCGCCCGCCCGGGCGGTCGAGGTGCTCGCGCAGGGCGAGGCGGGCCGCGGCGCGGGCGCCGCACCGAGCACCGGGACGCTCGCCGTCGTCGAGCAGGCGCGCGCTGCGCTCGCGGCCGGGACGGCGAGCGACCAGGAGCGCGCGCGGGCCGCGGACGCGCTCGAGGCGCTGGCGCGCGATCCCGACTGGCGGCTCCGCGCCTACGCGGCGGCCGTCGCCGCCGAGGAGCCGCGGCTCGCCGCGGACGGCGGCGCTCTCGTCGGCCGTCTCGCGTCGGACCCCGAGCGCCGGGTGCGCGCCGTCGCGCGCACCGGCGTCACGTCCGGCACGCGCTGACGCAGCGGCGCGCGGAGCAGGCGTCCGCTCCGCACGTCGCCCGTCGTGCCGTCGTCAATCTAAAAGAGGTACTTCCCGCCCCAGCCGAACGAGAAGTACTGGATGTTGCTGATCGCGCCGCCGCCCGCCGGGACGACGTACGAGGCGTCGAGGAAGAGCGCGACGTGCTCGGTGATCGCGACGTCGGTGCCGCCGCCGAAGCGGCCCGCGAAGGTCCACTGGGCGTCGCCCTCGCCGTGCGGCACGATGTTGAGGAAGCCGATGCCGCCCGAGAGGTACGGCTGGAAACGGTCGAGCGGCAGGATCAGCTTGCCGTTCGCCGTCATGTTGTTGGTCCAGAAGCCGCCGCGCCCGCCGCGCAGGCCGAAGTCGTCGACGTACTCGTAGATGCCTTCCGCGGCGAAGATCTCGTTGAAGCGGTAGCCGCCCCGCGCCTGGAAGCCGAGGCTGTCCCCGAACAGATGCCCGGCCGGCCCCTGGAACGCCGACACCGCATAGACCCCGCCGAGCCCGGCGAAGGCGCCGGGACGGTTGAAGCGATTCTCCTCCGCCTGCGCCGCCGCCGCCGTCATGACCAGCACGCAAGCGCCGACGATCCGAACAGCAATGCCCATCCGCATCTCCTCCTCCGTGTCTGCCGCGCAGTCGTGCGGCTACGAGCACAACCGTCGGTCGGAACGTGCCCGTACTTTAGGCAGGAGGCGGGGACGACGACGCGGAGGATCGCGTCGAGCGCGTCGTCTCGCCGCGCTCAGCGCTCGAGGCCGACGATGGCGATCGACGTCGACGCCTTGTGGCGGATGTTGAGCGAGACGAGCAGCGCCGTGATGCCCTCGACGTAGCGCGCGAGGCGCAGCGGTCCGGCGTCGACCGCGCGCAGCCCGGGGATCCGGCCGACCAGCGTCGCGACCTCGGCGCGCGCGGCGTCCTCGTCACCGCACACCAGGACGTCGCCGGCGACCGGCCGCGACAGGTCCTGCAAGGCGTCGCTCGGCACGTTCTTGAACGCGCACACGACGCGCGCGTCGGGGACGCCGCGCTGCACGAGCTCGCTCACCGACGGAGCGCCGCCGACCTGCGTCAGCTCCGCGACGCGATGGCGCACGACGAGCGGCACCATGGCGTCGATCACCAGCCGGCCGGCGAGCTCGCCCGCGGCGCGCTCGAGGAACGCGCCGAGACCGTCGACCGGCAGCGTCATGATGACGCGCGACGCGAGCCCGACGGCCTCCACGTTCTCGCGCCCGTCGACGTCCGCGCCCGGCACCGCGGCGCGCACCCTGGCGGCGGCGTCCCGCGCGCGCCCGGCGACGCGCGACCCGATCACCACCTTCTCACCGGCCTGCGCGAGCCGCAGAGCGAGCCCCATTCCCTGCGCTCCGGTTCCGCCGAGGATCGCGATCGCTTCCACGGGCTTCACCATAGCGGCTGCGTGTCACGAGAAAAGCGACGGCCGCGCGAGTGTGCCAATTGCGACACTCGTTTCAGGAGTCCAGCGCACCGGCCGATATCCGAAACAGAGCGTGCGCGAAGCACGTCGGGAAAGATGAACTCACCCATGAAGACATTCCTGTACGGCGTGATGCTCGGGGCGGCCGGCGCGTACCTTTACGTGACCAACGGCGCGTACCTCGAGACGACGCTCGCCTCCGTCCTGTCGTGGCGCAACTCGGCGCAATCGTCCGTCTACGGGTACGGCGGCAAACCGAAGCAGCATCCCTGAGGCCGCGCCGCAGCGCCGCCGTGGCGCTCACTCCTTCGACTTGAGCGAGGCCTCGTTGTCGCGGATGAAGGCGCGGATGTCGTCGGCCATGTCGAGCAGCTTCGCCCACTGCTCCTTGTAGAGCGTCACGGGGAAGCGGCCGAGACCGTACACCGACACGCCGCCCTTCTCGCTGACGCGCAAGCTCACGCCGCGGCCGGCGCCCTTCTTGAGGCGCGCGTTCTCGCTGCGCAGCCGTTCCAGCTCCTGCTGCAGATCTTCCTCGGCCATGCACGGGGCGATAGCAGTCCGCGCGATGCGGTGCTCCTCGTGCTGCGGATCGCTCGACGCCCGTGCGGTCAGCGCGGCAGCCGCGGCAGGCGGCGCTTGGGCGGCTTCACCCGATCCGGGCGCCGGCCCTCGAACCCCGCGCGCACGAGCTCCAGATCGTCGTCGGCGATGACGCCGATCCCCTCGGCGTAGGTCTTCTCGTCCTCGTCGTCGTCGCAGTCGTTGCTGCCCCGGATGGTGACGCACGCGCGGCCGTCGCCGCAGTCCTCCTCGATGGCGAGCACCTCGCCCTTGTCGAGCGCCGAGTCCTCGGGCGCGATCTCCTCGTAGTAGCGCGCGCCGAGCAGCACGGTGCCGGGCATGACGATGCCGGGCCGCGCGCCGTTGCGCCCCGCGAGCCAGGCGCCCTCGCGGCCGATGACGTTGCCCTCCTCGTCGAAGAACTCGACGTCCTCGCCGAAGTAGAAGACGCTGCCCGTCTGGCGGCAGATCGCGAAGTAGTTGAGCGAGCGCTCGACGAGCGTCCGCTCGTCGCCGTCGAGCTCCCAGGACAGCTCCTCGACGACCCGGGTCGGGACGCCGTCCACGACGCGCGTCTCGCCGAGCACGGTGATCGTCGCCGCCTCCTCTTCGGACTCGAGCTCGATCCGGTAGCCGGGCAGGAGCACGAAGAACGGGTTCACCCCGCGGGTCGCGAACGAGCAGCGCTCGGCGAGGAACGTCGAGGTGAACGCCGGGTCGGGCGTGAACTGCCCCGCCGGCGTCGGGCACCGTGCGGCGGCGGGCGACGTCGCGCCGAGGACGAGGGCCAGGCCGCAGGCGGCAGTGGCCGCGGCGGTGGCGAGGCGAGGGCTTCCGAGCGGCTTCCGTGGACGCATGACGAGGACTCCTTTCGCGACGCTCGATGATTTGGCATTTAAATGCCAAACCATGGGTTTGGCACTCGCTTGCCAAGGTGCGCACGCTCTGTCAAGAGCCTGTCCCAGGTGGAGGGCGACGCAAATCCGGTACGGCGTCCGCTGCGCGCGGCGCTCCACCGCATCCTCGAGGCGCTGGTGCGGATCTGCCTCAGGCACGGCATCTCCCATCCCGAGTTCGCGGAGCTCGCGCGGCGGGCGTTCGTCGAGGTCGCGCACCGCGAGTACACGATCCCCGGGCGCAAGCAGTCCGCCTCGCGGGTTGCGGTCCTGACCGGGCTGCATCGCAAGGACGTCGGCCGCCTGCTCGCGTCGGGGCTGCCCGCCGACCCCGCGAGCAGCGAGCGGGTCGCGTACGCGGCGCGCGTCGTCGCCGGCTGGCGCCGCGACGCGGGCTTCCACGACGGGCGCGGCAGGCCCGCCGCGCTCGCGTTCGACGGCGCTTCGCCGAGCTTCTCGGATCTCGTCAAGCGCTTCGGCGGGCG
Organism: Thermodesulfobacteriota bacterium; assembly: GCA_040755575.1. Lineage (GTDB taxonomy): Bacteria > Desulfobacterota > Binatia > UBA12015 > UBA12015 > DATCMB01. The sequence continues at coordinate 7,054 of JBFMAS010000162.1, read as the reverse complement.
CGACGTGCCGCCGCGCGCCGTGCTCGACGAGCTGATGCGGGTGGGCGCGACGACGCGGCTGCAGGACGGGCGCATCCGCCTCGTCGCCGACGCCTACGTGCCGGCGCGCGCCTCTGCCGAGAGCATCGAGATCCTCGGCAGCGACGTGTCCGACCTGCTGCACGCCATCGGGCACAACCTGACGGCCGACAAGCGCGAAGGGTTCTTCCAGCGCAAGGTCGCCTACGACAACGTCCCGACCGAGGCCGTCGACGGCATCCACGGCGCGGTGCGACGCGAGGGGCAGGCGCTCCTCGAATCGCTCGACCGCCTGATTGCGCGCAGCGACCGCGACGCGAATCCGCGGGTGAAGGGAACGGGGCGCAAGCGCGTGATGGCAGGCGTCTACTTCTACAGCGAGGACGTACCGCCGCGCGAGGAGGAGTCGGAGCAATGAATCGGGAGCTTCGTCTTGCTCTGTGCGGGGCCTTCGCTCTCGCATCGATCGCGCTCGCGGCCTCGTGCGGCAGCAGCGCGCGCCTCGGCGGCGGGATCTCCGGGACGTCGTCGATCGTCGGCGCCATCGCCGGCTTCGGCAGCATCGTGGTGAACGGCATCGCGCTCGACGTCGACGGGGCTTCCATCACCATCGAGGGGGATCCCGCGACAGAGGCCGACCTCCGGCTCGGCATGGTGGCGACGGTGCGCGGCACGCTCGACGCGGACGGTCGCACCGGGGTGGCCGACGTGGTCGCGGTCGAGGACCTGATCGAGGGGCCGATCGAGGCGATCGATCGTACGCGCCGCACGCTGCGCGTCCTCGCGCAGACGGTTCTGCTCGATCCCGCCGTGAACGGCACCGTGCTCGAGCCCACCGCGTTCGCCGACCTCGTGATCGGCGACGACGTGGAGGTGAGCGGCTTCCTCGATGCGGACGGCCGCATCCGCGCGACGCGCGTGCAGCACAAGCAGGCCGACGTCGAGATCGAGATCAAGGGCGTCGTCGCGGAGCTCGACCGCGCGGCGCAGATCTTCGCTCTCGGTGCGCTGACCGTCGACTATGCCGGCGCGCTGCTCGAGGGGCTGCCGCCGGGCGGGCTCGCCGACGGCCTGTTCGTCGAGGTCGAGGCGGAGGAGCCGCCGGTCGGCGACGTGCTGATCGCGGTCGGCATCGAGCTGCCGGCCTCGGAGGTCGATGCGGGCGACGGCCTCGACGTCGCGGGATTCGTCACGGCGGTCCTCTCCGCCGACGAGTTCGTGCTCAACGCGACGCAGCGCGTGCGCTTGACGTCCGACACGCGGTTCGAGGGCGGCACGCGGGCGGACGTCGTGCCGAACGCCGCTCTCGAGGTCGAGGGCCGCGCCGACGCGGGCGGCGTGCTGGTCGCGAGCGAGGTCGAGCTCACGCGGTAGCCCGAGCGACGGCGGCTCCGGCGGCGCGTCAGCTCGCGGCCCCGCGCTGCTCCTCGCGCTTGCGCAGCTCCGCGCGGCGGATCTTGCCGCTCACCGTCTTCGGCAGCTCGGCGACGAACTCGACCTCGCGTGGATACTTGTAGGGTGCCGTCGTGTTCTTGACGTGCGTCTTGAGCTCGTCGGCGAGCGTCGCGTCGCCGGTCACGCCGTCTCGCAGCACGACGAAGGCCTTCACCACGTGGCCGCGGTCCGGGTCCGGCTTCGCGACGACGGCCGACTCGAGAACCGCAGGGTGCGTGAGCAGCGCGCTCTCGACCTCGAACGGGCCGATCCGGTAGCCCGCCGAGATGATGACGTCGTCCGCGCGCCCGACGAACCACAGGTAGCCGTCGGCGTCGCGGAAGCCACGGTCGCCCGTCCAGTAGAGGCCGTCGCGGAACACGAACGCGGTCTCGTCGGGGTTCTTCCAGTACTCGAGGAGCAGGCTCGGCGGACGGTTGCGCACGACGATGTCGCCGACCTCGTCGACCCCCGCCTCGCGGCCGCTCTCGTCGACCACCGCGACGTCGTGGCCAGGGAACGGCAGACCCATCGCACCGGGGCGGACCTCCATCCCGGGCAGGTTGCCGACGAGCAGGATCGACTCCGTCTGGCCGTAGCCGTCGTGGATCCAGAGCCCCGTGCGCTCGTGCCAGATGCGGATCACCTCGGGGTTGAGCGGCTCGCCGGCGCCCGTGCAGTGCCGCAGGCGCGACAGGTCGCAGCGCGAGAGGTCATGCTTGACGAGCATCCGGTACTCGGTCGGCGGCGCGCAGAAGGTCGTCACCTGGTAGCGCTCGAGCAGCTCGAGCTCGCGCACCGGGTCGAAGCGTCCGTTGTACATCAGCGTCGGCGCGCCGACGCCCCAGGGGCCGAACAGGACGCCGTACGCGGCCTTCGCCCAGCCGGTGTCGGAGGTGGTCCAGTGGAGGCCGTCGGGGCGCGCGTCGAGCCAGAAGCGCGCGGTGAAGCGCTGGCACCAGGTGTAGGCGTGGCTGTGCAGCACGGCCTTCGGGTCCTTGGTGGTGCCGGACGTGTAGTAGCAGAGCGCCGGCTCGGCGGATGCCGTGTCCGCGACGGCGTAGGTCTGCGCGCAGCGCGCGAGCTCGCGGTCGGCGTCGATCCAGCCGGCGGGCGGCTCGCTCGCGGCGTCGCCGGCGGTGCTCTCGAAGCCGAACGGCAGGCCGGAGAACGCGACGCGCACGGTCAGCGCCGGGCAGCGCTCGCGCACCTGCTCGACCACCGCCGCGCCCTCGAAGGTGGTCAGGATCGCCCGCGCACCCGAGTGCTGCGCGCGGTACTCGACGTCCTTCGGGCGCAGCGCCGCGGTGCACGGGATGACGAGCGCGCCGAGCTTCAGGCCGGCGACGATCGACGCGTGCCACTGCGGCAGGCGGGGCAGCATGACCAGGACCGCGTCGCCGCGCTCGACACCGTGCGCCGCGAGCAGGCTCGCGATGCGGCTCGAGGCGCAGGCGAAGTCCCAGAACGTGTAGCGCGCGCTCCGCCCGCTCTCGTCCTCGAAGTACAGCGCGACGCGGCTGCGGTCGGCCGCGAGGCGGTCGACGACGTCGCGGCCGAAGTTGAAGCGCTCCGGGACGTCGAAGCTGAAGTCCGTCGGCATGGCTCCTCGCTATGCCGCGCCGCCGGACCGGTCAACGCTCGTGCGCCCGCGCGTGCTTGCCGGACCGGGGGTGCTGGCTTAACGAGGAGGCATGCGCCAGGAGCTCGGCGAGGTCGCGGTCCGCACGGGCGGGCGCGCGCTGTACGAGGTGACGGACCGGGTCGGCGCCTGGCTGCACGAGATCCGCGCCGCGCGCGGGCTCTTGACGCTGCTCGTGCGCCACACCTCGGCGAGCCTGCTCGTGCAGGAGAACGCCGACCCCGACGTGCAGCGCGACCTCGAGACCTTCTTCGCGCGCCTCGTCCCCGACGGCGATCGTGCCTTCGTGCACACGGCCGAGGGTCCGGACGACATGCCGTCGCACGTGCGCGCGGCGCTCACGCAGACCTCGCTGTCGATCCCGGTCGACGGCGGTCGGATGTGCCTCGGCACCTGGCAGGGGATCTACCTCTACGAGCACCGCCGCGCGCGCCACGAGCGGCGCGTCGTGCTGCACTACGTCGGCGAGTAGCCGCGGCCCGCGCGTCAGCTCGCGGCCACGCCCTGCTTCGACGAGAAGCGGATGTACTTGCGCGACAGCGGCGACAGGTCGTTGCGCCCGATCATCACCTCGATCAGCGTGAAGCGTGGGCTCTGGTCCGCGCGCTCGAGCGCCGCGAGCAGCTCGGGGCCGCTCGTGACGCGCTCGCCGTCGCCGCCCCAGAGGCGCGCCAGCTCCGCGTACGGCCAGGGCGGGATCTCGAGGATCGAGTGGCGCTTGACGACCGGGCGGAAGATGCCCCAGCCGCCGTTGTTGGTCACCAGCACGATCGGCCGCAGGCCGTAGCGCGGCGCGTGGGCGATCTCGGGGCCGGTCATCTGGAAGGCCCCGTCGCCGCACAGCAGGATCGGGCGCTTGCCGGTGCCCATCTCGATGCCCATCGCGCCCGGCACGCCGAAGCCCATCGAGGCGTAGAAGCCCTGTGCGAAGTACGCCGCGCGCCCGGCGACGCGCACGTCGATGCCGGCGAACAGCATGTCGCCCGACTCCGCGACCACGACGTAGCGCTTGCGCCGCTCGAGGAAGCGGTTCAGCACGAGCAGCATCTCGGCGACGCGCACCGTCGCGCCGGGGCGTGCGCTCGTCGTCTTCGCGGCGCGTGCCGTGCGTCGCGCGGGCGCGGCGGCGTGCGTCCCGTTCCCGGCCGGCAGCGACGCGAGCCAGGCGGGCTGCGCCGGCAGGTTGTCGTGGTACTCGACCTTCTCGCGGTGCGCGCGCAGGTCCTCGTCGAGCAGCGCGCGCACGAAGTCCCTGAGCGCGACGTCGTTGTAGCTGTGGAAGCTCACGTCGACGCGCCGGTCGATCGCACGGATCGTGCGCTCGGACGCGAACGGGCGCGCGACGCTGCCGATGTCGGTCGCGAGGCAGCCGAGGTCGAGCACCAGGTCGGCGTCCTCGACGCGGCGCCGCATCGCGACCGGGCTGTGCGCGCCCATGTAGACGCCCATGTAGAGCGGGTGGTCCATCGGCACCGCGCCCTTCGACAGCATGGTGGTCAGGACCGGCGCGCGCAGCCGCTCGCACAGCGCCATCACCTCCTTCTGCGCCTTGAAGCGGAAGGTCTCGATGCCGACCATCACCACCGGCTTCTGCGCGCGGTTCAGCCGCTCGGCCGCGTCGCGCGCCGCCTCGCGCACCTTCTGCGGGCTCGAGTGCTGCATCTCGAGCGGGTTCGCCTCGAGCAGCCCCTTCGGCACGTCGATCACGCGGTCGACCATGTCGCGGTGGATCTCGAGGTAGCCCGGGCGCTGCTCCTGCCACATGGTGCGCACCACGCGGTCGATCTCCTCGGCCGCGGTGCGCGGGTCGTGGATCACGCTCGCCGCCGCGGTGACCTCGCGGTAGATGTTGAGCTGCGACTCGACGGCGCGCGCCTGGTGGTGGATCAGCGTGCCGAACTTGCGCTCCTCGTCGCCCGGTCCGCCGCTGATCACCAGCACCGGGACGTGCTCCGCGTACGAGCCCGCGACCGCGTTGACCATGTTGTGCCCGCCCGCGCCGTAGGTGACGCAGGCGACGCCGAGCGAGCCGGTCGCGCGCGCGTAGCCGTCGGCCGCGAAGCCGACCGCCGGCTCGTGCGAGAAGGTGACGATCTTCCAGCGGCCGCGCTCGCCGAGGTGCGCGAACAGCCGCAGCACCAGGTCGCCGGGGATCCCGAACATCCTCTTGACGCCGAGGCGGCGCAGGTAGGCGACCAGGAAGTCACCGAGCGGCATCCGTGCTTGCATGCGTTTTCGTATATCGCCGCTTCCGCTAGAAGCCTAAGCCGGACCAGTCAGGAGGACGAGGATGAAGCTCGACACCGCGCTCGCCGCAGCGACTTTGAAGGACGTGCCCGAGGCCGCGAAGGCCGCCGAGGAGGCGGGCTTCGACGCCGTGTGGACGGCGGAGACCGGCCACGACCCCTACCTGCCGCTCGCGATCGCGGCCGAGCACACGAGCCGCGTGAAGCTCGGCACGTCGATCGCGGTGGCCTTCCCGCGCAGCCCGCTCGCACACGCGATGATCGCCTGGGACCTGCAGGCGCTGTCCGGCGGGCGCTTCATCCTCGGCCTCGGCACGCAGGTGAAGGCGCACAACGAGCGCCGCTTCGGCGTCAAGTGGGAGTCGCCCGGGCCGCGGCTCAAGGAGATGATCCAGATGATCCGCGCGGTCTGGGACAGCTTCCAGAACAACGCGCGGCCGAGCTTCAAGGGGAAGTTCTACGAGTTCACGCTCATGACCCCGTTCTTCAACGGCGGTCCGATCGAGCACCCGAACATCCCCATCTACATCGCCGGGGTGAACGAGTACATGTGCCGGCTCGCGGGCGAGCTGTGCGACGGCTTCCACGTTCACCCGTTCCACTCGATCAAGTACCTGAACGAGCACATCCTGCCGAACATCGAGAAGGGTGCCGCCAAGGCGGGACGCAGCGCGAGCGCGTGCAAGCTCTCGACCGCCGCGTTCGTCATCGTCGGCGCGGACGATCAGGAGCGCAAGAACCTCGAGGGCCTCGTCAAGCAGCAGATCGCCTTCTACGCGTCGACGCCCGCCTACCGTCCGGTGCTCGAGGCGCACGGCTGGGGCGACACCCAGGCGAAGCTCAACGACAAGGCGCGCGCCGGCGACTGGGGCGGCATGGCGGACCTGATCACGGACGAGATGCTGGAGGTCTACGCGACCACCGGCACCTGGCAGGACATCGCCGGCAAGCTCGAGAAGAAGTACGACGGCATCCTCGACCGCCTGAGCTTCTACGTCCCCTACCGCAAGGGCGACCGCGCCGAGCGCTGGCGCGACGTGATCCGCGCCTTCAACGCGTGAGCGGTGCCGCGGTGGTCAGCGTCCGGCCCGCGCACGAGGACGACCTCGAGGCGATCCGCGGCATCGTCAACTGGGCGATCGAGAACACGCACTACAACTTCAACACCGAGCCGCAGTCCCTCGCGCACTGGCAGGCCGAGTGGGCAGCGGCGCGCGGCGTCTACCCGTGGCTCGTCGCCGAGAGCGGCGAGGACGACGGCGGCGCGGTCGTCGGCATGGCGATCGCGTCGCGCTACAAGGGGCGCTGCGCGTACGACTGGACCGCGGAGGTGACGGTCTACGTCTCGCACAGCCACCACCGCCGCGGCGTCGGCAGCGCGCTCTACCGCGAGCTGCTGCCGACGCTCGAGGCGCAGGGCTTTCACGCGCTGATCGGCGTGATCGCCGTGCCGAACCCGGGCAGCATCGCGCTGCACGAGCGCTTCGGCTTCGTCAACGCCGGCGTCACCGAGCAGGTCGGCTGGAAGCTCGGCCGGTGGTGGGGCGTCGGCAACTGGCAGAAGCTGCTGCGCGACGAGACGCACGTGCCGCAGGCGATCGTCCCGTTCGCCGACCTCGCCGCAGGGAGGCACGGGCCGTGACGAAGAAAGCCGCCGGGCGCCCGCGGGCGGCCGCCAAGCCGAAGCCGAAGGCCGGCGCGGCGCCGGCCCGGC
>JBFMAS010000161.1:0-2403 GCA_040755575.1 Thermodesulfobacteriota bacterium | reverse complement strand
CGGGCCGCGCGTTCGCTCACGCCTCGACGTCGAGCCGCGCCTCGATCCGGATCGGCCGCGACACGTTGAAGTAGTTGGGCGAGGTCTTGAGCACCGTCTCGTGGATCTCGCGGAACTGCTCCGGCGTGCCGTCGCCCTTGATCCGCACCGTGTAGTGCACGGACTCGTAGCCGGCGGGCACGTCGGGGTCGATGCCGAGGAAGCCGCGCAGGTCGAGCTCGCCGTGCGTCTCGATCTCGAGCTTCTCGAGCTGGATGCCGCGCGCCGCCGCGCCGGCCACGTAGCCGACCATGACGCACGCGTTGAGCGCCGTCATCAGCATCTCCTGGGGGTTCGGCGCGGTGTTCTCGCCGAGCAGCTCGAAGGGCTCGTCGACCGCGATCCCGAAGCTGCGCGGGACGCGCTGGCCGCCGATCGTGTAGCCCTCGACCCGCGTCTCGCTGCGCGTCTGGCCGCGCCAGTGCGAGCGCACGCGGAACTCGACCATGCCCTTCGCCGGATCCTGCGCGATGTCGCGGATCACGGCGCGGAGCGCGCCGACGTCGATCCCGTTCACCCGCTCGCTCGCTGCCTCGTTCGCCTTGGTTGCCGTCGTTGCCATCGTCGTCTCTCCTTTCGTCGTCCGTTCTCGGTTTGCGGGTCGATCGGCGCCCGCGCTCAGCAGAACGCGGGCGCGATCCCGGCGATCCGCTCGCGCGCCGCGGGGCGCAGGCGGCCGAGCGTCGCCAGGAAGCTCGGGTGGGTCATGCCGGACCCGAGGTAGGTCCAGCGGTTCGCGCGACGCTGCACCTCCTCGAAGCGGCCGGTCTCCTCGCCGGTGAAGCGCCGCCCGGTGGCTCGGCACAGGCTCGCGAGGTCGAGCCTCGTCTGCTCGCCGAGCCCGGCGTCGAGGAAGCCGCCGATCTCGAGGTACTCGTCGATCGCCCGGTCGATCTCCTCCGGCGTGCAGGCGCCGGCGAGGGACTCGACCATCAGCGTGTCGAGCTTCGCGTGCTGCGCCTCCTCCATCCAGTGGTGGCGCAAGAGGCTCTCGAACTGCGGGTCGAGCGCGCCGTCGTCCTTGACGCAGTCCACGTAGTGGCGCTGCGTCATCCACTCGATGTGGAGGATGGTCAGCGCGACGGCGAGCGGATGGTGTCCGAGCACCTCCGCCGCGACCGCCTCGGGCGGGCCGATCACGCCGCACGAGCTGCCGAAGCCGCGCTCGAACTCGTCGCGGAAGCGCTTGAACAGGTGGATGTGCTTCGCCTCCTCGCCGGCGAACTGCAGCAGCGCCCGGACGCGGTAGTCGTCGCCGGCGAGCTCGCGGCGCGCGTGGTCGAGGACGAACGGCAGGATGAACTCCTCGACCAGGCCGAAGATCGCGAGGTAGGCGTGGCCGCGGACCTGGTTGAGGGTGCGCTTCTCGCCGGGGGCGAGGAAGTCGAGCGCCTCCGTGCACGCCAGCGTCTCGGGCAAAAAGTTCCTCTCGAAGTCGAGCGCGCGCTCGCCGCCGATCAGGTCCTCGACCCGCCAGCGGATGCGCTCCGATGCCGCCAGCGTGTCGCGATACGTGAAGCTCGTCGTTTCCATCTCGTTCTCCTTCCGCGGGCTCTCGTGCGCCGCGAAGGCCTTGAACCACCGCAGCGTTGGAGGGAGCGTTGGAGCGAGCGTTGAAAATCGACCGCGAGCGCCGTCGGAGCCGGGCGGCGATCGCCCGGACGGCGCGCTACAAGCGTAGGCCAGCCATGGCCCGCGCCACCGTACCCCCGCGGCTCGAGCTGCGTTTTCTCGGCGAGATCGCCGTGCTGCGCGACGGCAAGGCGGTCGCTCTGCCGCCCTCGCGCAAGACCCGGGCGCTGCTCGCCTACCTCGTGCTGTCGGGTCGGGCGCACCGGCGCGAGCGCCTGTGCGAGCTGCTCTGGGACGTGGCCGACGACCCCCGGGCGGAGCTGCGCTGGACGCTCACCAAGCTGCGCGCCCTGGTCGACACCCCGAGCCAGGAGCGCCTGCGCGCCGACCGCGAGTCGGTGGCGTTCGCGGCGGACGGCGCGCGCGTCGACCTCCTGTGGGCACGCGCCAGCGCCGAGCAAGGGCTCGATCGCCTGCCGACGCCGGCCCTGCGCGAGGTCGCCGCCGAGTTCCGCGGCGAGCTCCTCGAAGGCCTCGAGCTGCCGGACTTCCTCGACTTCCACGCCTGGTGCGTCGCCGAGCGCGAGAGCGCACGCTCGCTCCACGAGCGGGTCCTGCGCGCGCTCGTGCCGCGCCTCGAGGAGGACGTCGAGACGGTGCTTCCCTACGCGCGGACGCTGGTGCGCCTCGCGCCGCTCGACGAGGCGGCGCGCGCGCACCTCGTGCACCTGCTCGCGACGAGCGGCCGGCGCGACGAGGCCGAGCAGCAGCACGACGCCGGCGTCAAGCTGC
>JBFMAS010000160.1:0-17040 GCA_040755575.1 Thermodesulfobacteriota bacterium | reverse complement strand
GTCGAGCCGCGCGCTCGACCCGCCGCCCGCCGGCCGCTTCCTACGCCGCCGGCAGGCCGACCGTCTTGGTCTCCAGGTACTCCTCGAACCCCTCGACGCCGTGCTCGCGGCCGATGCCGCTCTCCTTGTAGCCGCCGAACGGCGAGTCCGGGCCGAACCACATGCCGCCGTTGACCGACAGCGTCCCCGTGCGGATGCGGCGTGCGACCGACATCGCGCGCTCGATCGAGCCCGAGCTGACCGCGCCCGACAGCCCGTAGCGCGAGTTGTTCGCGATCCGCACCGCGTCGTCGTCGTCCTCGAAGCGGATCACCGACAGCACCGGGCCGAAGATCTCCTCCTGCGCGATGGTCGAGTCCGGGTCGACGTCGACGAACAGCGTCGGCTGCACGAAGTAGCCCTTCGCGAACTGCGTCGCGGCGCCGCCGCCGACGAGACAGCGCGCGCCCTCCGCCTTGCCCTTGGCGATGTAGCCGAGCACGCGCTCGCGCTGGCGCGCGTTGATCAGCGGGCCGGCCATGTTCTTGAAGTCGGTCGGGTCGCCGTAGGGGAAGCTCTCGAACGCGGTCTTGGCGAGCGCGACGCCCTCCTCGTAGCGCGAGCGCGGCAGCAGCAGCCGCGTGGTGATCGCGCAGCCCTGCCCGGCGTGCGTGCACACCGCGCCGACCTGCCCGAGGGCGGCAGGGAAGTCGGCGTCGTCGAGCACGATGCTCGCCGACTTGCCGCCGAGCTCGAGGAAGACGCGCTTCAGCGTCTCGGCGCCGCGCGCGGCAATGCGCTTGCCGACCGCGGTCGAGCCGGTGAACGAGATCAGGTCGACCGCGGGGCTCGCGGTCAGCGCCTCGCCGACCGCCGCGGGGTCGCGCGAGGTGACGACGTTCACGACGCCGGGCGGAATGTCGGTCTCCTCCGCGACGAGCTTGCCGATCCAGGTCGCCGAGTACGGCGTGTCGGGCGCGGGCTTCAGCACGACGGTGCAGCCGGCGGCGAGCGCCGGGCCGAGCTTCGACAGGTTCAGCATGAACGGGAAGTTCCACGGCGTGATCAGGCCCGCGACGCCGACCGCCTCGCGCAGCACCAGGCGGCTCGACTTCATGCCGAAGAACTCGCTCACGCCGATGTCGCGCTCCCACGCGTAGCGGTCGATCAGGTCGATCTCGAACTGCAGGTCGGCGATGCACGTGTCCTGCTGGATCGCGTAGGTCAGCGCGATCGGCGTCCCGACCTCGGCGACGATCTGCGGCCGCAGATCTTCCTTGTGCTTGTCGAGCGCCGCCTTGAGCTGCTCGAGGCATCTCTTGCGAAAGGCGCGATCGGTCGACCACGACGTCTCGTCGAACGCGCGCCGCGCCGCCGCTATCGCACGCTGCATGTCCTCGACCGAGCCGTCGGCGACCTGGCCGATCACCTCCTCGGTCGCGGGGTTGACGTTGTCGTAGGTCCGGCTGCCGGTCGCCTCGACCAGCTTGCCGTCGATCAGCATGCGGTGCTCGTACACGAGTGACATCGCGTGACTCCTTCGCGTGACTCCTTCGCGAGACTAGCTTCGATGGACTGCGACGCGCGGAAGCTACACACCCGACGCGTCCACGGTCAATCTCGCTCCCGCCCCTCAAGCTCCGGCGCACCGCGGCCGATCTCCGGCGACGGGAGGTCCCCATGCAGCTCGTGAAGCCGACGCCAGCCGAGGCCGAGGCCGGTCTGCGCGCCATGGCCATGGTCGCGCGTGCGCCGGGCGAGATCGCTCCGCCCGCGCGCGCCCTGATCGCCGCCGCGCAGAAGGTGCTGCTCGGCACCGCGTACGAGGTCGACCGGCTCGACGGCATCGCACCGGCGGACGTCGCGCGGGCGCTGGCCCGGCCGCAGATCCGCCGCCAGCTCGTCGAGGGCATGATCGTGGTCAGCATGTCGGCCGGCGAGCCGCCGGCCGCCCAGTCCGAGCTGGTCGAGCGCTTCGCCGAAGCGCTCGGCGTCGAGACGCCCGCTCTGCGCGCGCTGCGCCGCCTGACGAGCCGCGAGATGCTCCTCTACAAGCTGTGCATCATGCGCAACGGCCACATGCCGGACATGGTGCGCGACCAGTACGCGCGCCAGGGGCTCGTCGGCGTCGCGAAGGCGCTGCTCGGCGTCAAGGGGCTCGCCGAGGAGCCGGAGCTCGCCGCGCGCTACCACGCGCTCGAGCGCCTGCCCGAGGACCGTCTCGGCAAGCACCTCTGGCGCCACTACCACGACAACGGCTTCAAGTTCCCGGGTGAGAAGGGCGGCTTCCCCGAGGCCGGCGTCTACCACGACGTGAGCCACGTCCTCGCCGGCTACGACACGACGCCCGAGGGCGAGACGCTGGTCGGCGGCTTCATCGCCGGCTACCGCCAGCGCCGCGCCGACCACGGCTTCTTCACCGCGCTGTTCGTGATCAGCATCTTCAGCACCGGCATCGACGTGACGCCGATCGGCGTCGGCGCGCGCGAAGGCGTCGTCGGCAACGTCGCGGAGCAGTTCCTGGACGCGATCGAGCGCGGCGCGGAGGTGCCCGTCGACCTGTCCGACGGCTGGGACTGCTGGCCGTACCTCGAGCTACCGCTCGAGGAGGCGCGTGCGCGTCTCGGCGTCCGCTCGAAGCAGGGCGGGCACGCGTGGGACTAATCGCTGAACGCGTACCGCCACGCGGCAGACGACGTTACAGGTCGTCGAGGATCTTCTTTCGCAGCGCTCGATACTCGTCGTCGGTCACGAGGCCCTTCCGCTTCAGGGAATCGAGCTCTTCGAGTCGCGTCTCGACCGATCCTTGAAGGGGCTTTCCCTCGGACGACCTCGTCGCCGGTGCGGCGTCCCTGGCTGCATACGTGACTTCCCACGCAAGCGGCGCCTTCTCTCGTGTGGGTGATCCTACGACGTGGTATTGGCTGCAAGCACCGAGGATCCACAGTACCGCCGCTGCACGGTGCCCGTTCAAGTCGCCGTCGCCCGCTCGATGGCACCCACGATCTGCCCCACGCACTCGGTCGCGAACTGCTCCACCGCATCGACCAGGACGGCGTGGAACTCGTCCGCGCCACCCACCCAGTTGACCTTTCCCGCGGACGCCTGACACTGGCCGTTCCATACGGCCGCTCCGTCCCTGATGAGCGACACGTCGGCGACGATCTCGGCATTGATCGTCACGTAGCTGTCCGCAAAAATTCGGACGACGGAGCCGTCGACGACGAGAAGCGACCCCGCCGACTGGGGCGACTCGACCTTCTCGACCTTGTACCCGTGCAGCATGAGGCCACGAGCGAGACCGTCCGTAACCCAGAGTACCGGATCCTGAATCGCATCCACCGAGGCGGTCGGCATGCCGTACCCGTTTCGTACCTGGCCGACTTGCTGCCCAGTCGCATACTCGTCGGTCCGCGCATCCTTGAATCGACTGACGGCTATCGTCCCCTTCGGCTGGGAGGTCACCTGTGCTCGCGCGATCGCATCCGGATAGGTGAGATCGACGTTGCGCGTGCCGAAGGCACAACCACTCGTCGATGCCGCGAGCATCGCCAGCAAAGCTGCACCTCGCGCGAAATCCCTGGTTCTCAGCTCTCGGTTGCAATTCATGGTCCGGTCCTGGTTCAGGTGCTGCTAGTTGAGGTCGCGTGCCAAATCGAAATGAACTTCTCGATCCTGCTGGTCCCCCGGCAGGCACACCACTGGGCTCGGGTCGAAGCCGATCATTCGTGCCTGGATACACATGGGCTTCCAGTTGAGGTCACGCTCGACGTACGGCGTACGGAAGCCCGAAGAGACGAGGTCGTCGACGTCGGTCCCGAGATAGACCAGGGCACCGGGAGGCGTAGAGGTCACCCGTCGGCTGGCACACGAGACGCCGCACATGACCAGGATCACGAGCACCGTCGCCAAGCACGCCCGGCTCGTCAGTCGAAGGCACATCAACTGGATGGCGTCGTAGTTACAAAAGTGCGACCTCGGGAGTCAAGGACCGGGCCACGAAGGATCAAGCGTGTCCCCTGCGTGCGCGCCGCGACGTTCGAGCCGCGGACGCGGTCCTTGTGGAGCAGCGTGCGGCTTCAGTGCCCCGAGCCGGGCGCCGTGCCTGCGACGCCGCTCGCGCCGCCACCGAACGCCTGCTCGCAGCGCTTGAGCTTCTTCAGGAGCCCGACGCGCGTCAGCCCGAGCTGGCGCGCGGCCTCGCTCTTGTTGCCGCCGCACTGCGCGATCACCTCGCGGATGCGCTGCCACTCGTAGCGCAGCACGTCGGCGTAAAGCGTGCCGCCCGCGTTGCCGGCGCTGCCCGCCTCGGCGCTCGCGGACGCGGCGACGTCGGCGGCGCTCGGCACGGCGAGCGGCACGTCGTCGAACAGCACGTCCGCCGTGATCGGGTCGCCGGGGTCGCACAGCAGCAGCGCGCGCTCGAGCAGGTTCTCGAGCTCGCGGACGTTGCCGCGGTAGTCGTGCGTCTGCAGCGCGGCCATCGCGTCGGGGTCGATCTCGGGGATCGGCTTGGCGAGCTTCCTGCAATGCCGCGCGAGGATCGCCTCGGCGAGCAGCGGCACGTCCTCGAGACGCTCGGCCAACGCGGGCAGGCGCAGCGGGAAGACCTTCAGGCGGTGCAGCAGGTCCTCGCGGAACGTGCCCTTCTCGACCTCGGCCTCGAGGTTGCGGTTGGTCGCGGCGATCACGCGCACGTCGACCTTCACCGGCCGCGGCGCGCCGACCGGCTGGATCTCGCCCTCCTGCAGCACGCGCAGGAGATGCACCTGGAGCGCGGGCGTGGTCTCGCCGATCTCGTCGAGGAACAGCGTGCCGCCGCTCGCGATCTCGAACAGCCCCTTCTGGTCGGCGGTCGCACCCGTGAAGGAGCCGCGGCGGTGGCCGAAGAGCGTGCTCGAGAGCAGCGTCTCGGTCATCGTGCCCGTGTTGACGGCGACGAACAGCTTCGAGCGCCGCGGGCTCGACTCGTGGATCGCGCGCGCGAGCAGCTCCTTGCCGGTGCCGGTCGGGCCCTCGATCAGCACCGTCGCGGTCGACGGCGCGACGCGCTTCGCCCGCTCGATGACGCGCGCGAGGGCCGCGCTCCTGCCGATCAGCGCGTCGAAGCCGCCGGCGCTCGACTGCTCCTTGAGGAAGCGGTTCTCTCGCCGGAGCTGCTCGTTGGCCCGCTCGAGCTCGGCGACGAGCCGCGCGTTCTCGGCAAGCAGGCTCGCGTTGGTGTGCACGAGGTGGAAGGTCTCGATCGCCTTGCAGATGGTGTCGCGCAGCTCGTCGCGGTCCCAGGGCTTCGGCACGTAGCGGTAGACGCGCCGCAGGTTGACCGCGTGCACCAGCGCGTCGACGTCGGCGAATCCCGTCAGGATGATCGGCACGAGCGTGGGCTTGATCTCGAGCGCGCGCTCGATCAGCTCGGTACCGGCCATCTCCGGCATGCGCTGGTCGGTGACGAGCACGCAGACCTGCTCCTGCTCGATCATCGCGAGCGCCTTGGCGGCGCTCGACGTGCCGAGCACGTTGAAGTCCCGCGCGTAGTTCAAGCGGAAGGTACGCAGGATCGCCTCCTCGTCGTCGACGATCAGCACCGGGTACTGCCGCAGGTCGATGTCCGTCTCAGCGAGCATGAGCCCCCACGTTCGCGCCGGCCTCGTCCGGGCGCGCCCGCCGCAGCGGTAGCATGACGACCACCTCCGTGCCCTTGCCGGGCGCGCTCTCGACGCGGATCTCGCCGCCGTGCCCCGTGACGATGCCGTGCGTGATCGACAGGCCGAGGCCCGTGCCCTGGCCCTGCGGCTTGGTGGTGAAGAACGGATCGAAGATGCGCTCGAGGTCCTCGGGCGCGATGCCGCTGCCGTCGTCACGGACCCCGAGCCGCAGCCGGTCGCCCTCGACGCGCGTCGTGATGCGGATGGTGCCGCGCCCGTCGATCGCGTCGCACGCGTTCGCGAGCAGGTTCATCAGCACCTGGTTGAGCTGGCCCGACGCCGCCTCGACCTTCGGCACGTCGCCGAAGTCGCGCTCGATCGTGATGCGCTCCGCCCAGCGCGGGTGCAGCAGCCGCAGGCAGGCCTCGAGGTTCTCGTGCACGTCGACCCACTCCGTGCCCTCGTGCGACAGGCGCGAGAAGTTGCGCAGGTCCTGGACGATCCCGGCCGTGCGCAGCGCGCCCTCGCCGATCAGGTCCGCGATCTCGCTCAGCTCGTCCACCGGTGCCTCGAGCCCCATCTCGGGGTGGAGCCTCGCCGCCTCGCGGAGCTCCGTCAATCGCTCTTTCAGGGGATGGATGTTGTTGGCCACGAAGGTGACCGGGTTGTTGATCTCGTGCGCGACGCCCGCGACCAGCACGCCGAGCGAGGCCATCTTCTCCGACTGCACGAGCTGCACCTGCGCGGCCTTCAGGTCGCGGTAGGACGCCTCGAGCTCGCCGGTGCGCTCGCGCACCCGGCTCTCGAGCTCGGCGTTGAGCGTCGTCAGCTCGCGCTCGCGCTGCTCGACGCGCTCGCTCATGCGGTTGAACGAGCCCGCGAGGAAGCCGAGCTCGTCGGCGCGCTCCTCGGGCACGCGGTGGCCGAGGTTGCCCTGCATGATCTGCCGCGTGCCGTCGACCAGCCTCTGGATCGGCGCGTTGATCCCCGCCGCCATGCCGAGCGCGACCAGCAGCGCGAGCGCGAGCGCGCCCAGGCCGATCAGCAGGATGCGCAGCCGCAGCGCGAGCAGCGGCGCGAGCGCCGAATCGTACGAGCGCTGCAGCAGCGCGACCACCGGCGTCCGGCTCTCCGCCTCGACCGGCACGGCGAGCGAGAAGTAGCGCTCGCCGTCGATCTCGGCGATGAAGTCCGGTCCGGGCGAGACGGGCAGGACCGTCGCGAGCGCCTCGCGTGTCGGCGGCGGCGAGGAGGCGGCGAGCACGCGGTCGCCGGTCGTGAACGCGACGTGCGTCCCGGTGCTCTCCTGCAGCTCCTGCGCGGTCGCGTCGTCGATGCGCTCGCCGAGCACCAGCAGGCCGATCAGGTCGACCGCGAAGACGGGCACGCACACGAGGCGGTAGAGCTCGCCGTCGACCTCGCCGAGCGTCGCCGTGGTCTCGCCCGAGCGCAGCGCCTCGCCGACGGGCGGCGTCGCCGCGACCGACGCGCCGGCAGCGCGCTTGCCGCGCGAGTCGGCGACCAGGATCCCGGCCTCGTCGGCGATCCACAGCAGGTCGACGTCGATCCGCCGCTGGTGGTTGACGGCGACCGACTCGAGCGTACCCGGGTCGCGCGTCGCAATCGCACGCTTCAGCGCGAAGTCCGAGGCCAGCAGCTCCGCGCCCGCGACCAGCACCTCCGTGCGCTCGCGCATCTGCCGGTGGAAGACGCTGCCGGTCACGCGCAGGCCTTCGCGCAGCGTCGCGCGCGTCTGCTCCTCGATCTGGAGCTGGACGGCGGCGAGCGTGGTCGCGAGCAGACCGATCAGAACGGCCGCAACCGCAAGGAACAGCTTGCCGCGGAGCCCGAGTCGCGCCCACCATCGCATGCTGGCGAAGCCGTTGTCGGACCCTTTGCGCGCCCGGTCAAGGGACACGCGCGAAGCGGGCGCCGGTGTTCGTCCCGGCGCCCGCGCTCACGCTGCCAGCGGGGTCAGGGCGCGACGACGCGCTCGCCGTCGGCGTTGCGGAAGCGGCACTCGCCGCGGTCTTCCGGCCCGCCCCAGCAGAAGGCCGGTGCCGGCTGGCGCACGATCGCGTCGAGGGCGGGCCGGATCGCGAGCTCGCGCAGCAGGACCTCGACCGCGCACCCGGAGCCCGTCACCGCCGTCGCCCCGAGCAGCGCCACCGACTCGAGGCACAGCGAGGTCGTCGCGGCGCACACCGGCGCCGTGATGCCGAGCGCGCCGAGCTCGAGCGCGAGCGTCGCGACGCAGCCGAGGTCGACCACCTCGTGGGTGAACGCCGCGATGTCCACCGGGTCCTGGTTGAGGCTGTCGCGCTGCCAGGCGGCGAAGATCTCGTCGGCGGCGAGCTGCGGGACGTCGAGCCCGTACGCCTCGTTGATGCCGGCGATGATCTCGTTGGCCATCACCGCGTGGCCGAGCTCGTTCGGGTGGATGCCGTCGAGGCTGAAGATTCCGCAGCCGGCGTCGTCGCCCGCGTTGTGCCCGAGCAGCGCGCCGTCGCGGTCGAGCGTCTCGGTCGGGATCACGGTGGTCGCGCGGCAGATCGTCTCGCCGCTCGCCGGATCGACGATCGGGACGCCGTCCTCCTGGATCGAGCGGAAGGTCGTGTCGGCGTCGACGTACGCATAGCCGTTCAGCTCGGCGAGAGCGCGCAGGTGCGCGTTCGCCTCGGCGATGCGCGCGGTCAGGAAGGCCTCCTCGTCGCCGTCGAGCACCTCGCCCGCGGTGTCGGCCTCGCCGTCGCGCTTGAAGAAGGCGCGCAGCCCGGACGGGCTCACGCTCTGGCGGTCGAGCCAGGGCAGCAGCGCGAGCGGCGGTACGCCGAAGACGATCCCGCCGCGGATCGAGTCGATGCGGCGCAGGCGGCGGAAGGTCTCGCTCGAGTCGCGGAAGAAGCGCTCCATCTCGATGCAGTCGCGCGCCTTGGTGTGCACCGCGCAGGACAGGAAGTGGTTGCCGGCGGCCGAGGCGAAGACGAACGTCGGGCGGACCTCCTCCATGATCTCGATCGGCGTCTTCGCGCCGCAGGCGAGCGCGAGCTGCATCTCGAGCACCGGCTCGGGGCCGCTCGGGCACGAGCACAGGTTCTTGCTCTCGTCGGGCTCGTCGCCCGGCGCGACGGGGAACGTCGCCACCGGATCGGCCGCCGTCGCGCTCTCGTCGAGGCAGCGGCCCGAGGTGCGCAGCACGTTGGTGTAGTCCATGCCGGCGGCGCCGGCGTGGCTCGGCGTGTCGGTCTGGCCGCCGATCACGAACTGGCCGTCCTGGACGAGCCCGACGACCTCACGCTGCTCCGTGTTGTCGTCCTCGCCGCCGACGATCACGCGGTCCGGCGGCGGCCCGTACTCGCCCTCGAGGAAGCTCTTGATCGCGTCCTCGAGCCCGGGCCCGAGCCGCACCATGTTCTGCGACATGCCCTCGCTGCCCATCTGGGCGGCGACGAGATGCGGGTACGCCCAGAGCTGCGCCTGCGGCTTCAGCGCGCCGCCGTAGAAGCCGTGCGACAGCGAGTCGCCGATGAGCCCCGGCCTGCTAGCGAGGTAGTCGAGGTTCGGGGTCACGGCGACGCCGTTCGCGCCGAAGTAGGCGAACGGGTGCTTCGGCAGCTCGTGGTAGATCGAGAGCAGCCGGTCGTACACGGTCGGCGTGCAGCGGCACTCGGGCGCGTTGACGGTCGCGCGCTCGCCGGTCTCCGGGTCGACCACGACGCGCGGGCAGAACATCGTGGTCGCGATCTCGAGCGCCGTCTCCGAGCTCGACACGACGCGCGCGTCCTCGACGCACGCGGGGCCGTCGAACGCGGGGTTGCCGAGGCGCGTGCCGGTGAAGCGCACGCTGGTCTCCTCCTCCCAGCGCAGCGACGCGGGCGCGACGGCGCGTCCCGAGCCGTTGCGCGCGACGGTGACGAGCGTCTGCTTCAGCACCTGCGTGCTGCCGTCGTTCCAGCGCACGGTGATCGTGCGATCCGTCGCCGGCTGTGCGGCGCGCGTCGCGTCGAAGCGGAAGAACGCCTTGTCCGCCTTCGGCGCGCGCGCCCCGAGGCCGGGGAGCCGCGGTCCGGCGCGCTCGCTCGCGGGCGACAGCGGGACGAGCCAGCTCGTGATCGCCGTCTCGTCGACGCGCGCCGTCGCGACGCCGCCGCCCGACACCTCGACGCGGTCGATCGCCCCGAGGCCGCAGCCGACCAACGCCAGCACCCAGGCCTGCTCCGAGCCGCCGTCGACACGAAAGCGCGGCCCGTCCGGCACCAGGTCGGCGCCCGGGCCCGGCGAGTCGTCGTTGCGCGGCAGGTCGGGCTCGACCGGGACCTGGCCGTCGTGCCGCTCGCCGAACGGGTCGATGAAGGCACCGTCGAAGTCCGGACGGTCGAAGGTCGCGTTGCCGCCGAAGGTGTGGATCACGAAGCGGCCGCAGCCGCGCTCGAGCACCGTGTTGAAGAGCCGCGTCGCGATCTCGTCGACGCGCTTCGCGCCGGGAGCGCAGACCAGCTCGCGCGGCGTCGGCGGGATGCACTTCTGCACTTTTGGATTGATGCCCGGATCGGGGCGTCCGGAGCCGCCGCTGCCGTCGGGCGGCAGCGAGCCCCCGGGTCCGGTGGGCGCGGGGGGTCGACGAGGCCGCCGCCGCCGAAGTCGCCGGGCGGGGGAAGGCCCAGGCTCGCGGCGTGGGCGACGCCGGGCGAAGTGGCCAGCAAGAGGACGAGGGCAACGGCGTCCTGCAGCGCGCGAACATGCGGCGCGAGCTCATCACCGAGGACGAGCTGATGAGCCAGCTCCGCCAGCACGGCATCGGCGACCTCTCCGAGGTCGAGACGGCGTGCATCGAGGGTGACGGCCGCGTCAGCGTCATCCCGAAGCAGAAGGGCGAGGCGACGCAGGCCGAGCCCGACCGCAGGCTCGCTTGACGTCGGCGGCGGCGAGGGCGGAGCCGGCGCTGCTGCGCGAGTGGCTCGGACCGGTCGCGCTCGAGGCGTTCCTCGCCTCGCACCTCGGACGCTTGCCGATCGCCCAGCCCGGCACGGCGACGGGCGCGCGAACGCTGTGCGACTGGTCGGTGCTCGAAGCCGTCCTCGCCGCGACCGATCCACCGCCCGACGTGCTGGTCGTCGCGCGCGGCCGCCTGCTGCCCGTTCCCGCGCCGCGCTCGCTCGCCGAGCTGCGCGCCCTGCTCGCGCGCGGCGTCGGTCTCTCGCTGCGCCGCACGGAGCGCTGCCACCCGAGCCTCGAGCGCGTCGCGGCGGCGTTCCGCCCGCTCGGACGCAGCCACGTGCAGCTCTTCGTCACCCCGGCGAGGACGTACGGCTTCGGCTGGCACTACGACGACGAGGACGTCTTCATCGCGCAGACCGCCGGCGTGAAGGACTACTACTTCCGCGCGAACACCGTGGCGCGCGAGCCGGCGACCGCGGCGGCGTTTCGCCGGCTCGCGAGCGAGTCGTCGCCGGTGTACTCGGCGCGGCTCGCGCCGGGCGATTTCTTGTACGTCCCGGCGCGCTGGTGGCACACGGCGCTGTGCGTGCAGGACGCGCTGTCGATCTCGGTCGGCGTGCACGTCGACGAGCACACGCGCGCCTGAGGCGCGACAACCGCTGTCACCCGTGCATGCCAGACTGTGGCCCTCTTCCGACCGAGGGCCCCGTGACCAAGCGACGACGAGCCACCTATCCCGCCGCGCGCCGCATCGCGCGTCTCGTGCACGAGCTGGCGGCGCATCCGCACGGCTGGAGCTTCGACGCCATCCAGAGCGAGCTGTCGATCGGCGAGCGCACGCTCCTGCGCTACGTCGACGCCTGCCGCGAGGAGCTCCTCGACGCGCACGGCGAGCCGCTGATCGAGGTCGTGCAGCGCGGCACACGCCGCCTGCTGCGCCTCAAGGACGGCAGCAATCCTCCCGATGCGCGGCTGATGTCGGCGGTGTCGCTGTTCTTCACGCTGTCGATGGTGCGCTTCCTCGAGGGCACGGTGCTGAAGGAGAGCGCCGACGCGCTGTGGGACAAGGTCGTGGCGCAGATGCCGGCCGCGGTGCGGCCGCAGCTCGCGAACCTCGACCGCAAGTTCTTCGCGATCTCCTTCGTCCCCAAGGACTACGCGGCGCACAGCGAGATCATCGACGAGATCGTGCAGGCGCTGGTGCGCGAGTACCGCCTGACGATCGACTACGCCGGACTGCTCGGCGAGGGCCGCGAGCACGACCTGGCGCCGTACACGCTGCTCGCCTACCGCGGCGGCCTGTACGTCGTCGGGCACAGCCGCACCTACGACCGCCTGCTGTGGTTCGCGGTCGAGCGGATCCGCGAAGCGAAGCCCACCCCGGGCGGCGGCCCGCGCGGCCGGGCGCGCTTCACCTATCCCGAGGACTTCGACCCCGAGCGCTACACCGACGGGCTGTTCGGCGTCGCCGAGGGCCCGGCGACCGAGGTCGAGCTCGCGATCCTGAACCAGCAGACCGAGAGCTACCTGACGAAGCGGACGGTCCATCCGTCGCAGCACTTCGAGCGCGGCGAGGATGGGCGCCTGCGGCTGACCATGAAGGTGCGGGGCGTCGTCGAGCTCACGAACTGGGTCATGAGCTTGACGCCGTGGGTCGAGGTGCTGCGCCCGCAGGAGCTCCGCGAGGAGATCGCCGCCCGGCTGCGCGAGGCGTCGTCACGCTACGGCGCGCCCGGCTGAGCGCTCCGGCGCTCGCGGCCGGCGCGAAGAGAAGGCGGCCGGGCTCGCGCCCGACCGCCCTCCGCCGCCGCACCGTGCCCAGAACCGGCGCGGCGGCCGCGGAGGAAGGGACGTCGCTACTCGTTCGTCCTCTCCGCCGCGCGTGGCTCCGGCTCCTCGTCCGCCCGCGGGTTCACCGCATCGAGGACGGAGCGGGCCATGCCGCGGTCCTCCTCGAACTGCGGCGCGTTCTGCAGCGTGTCGCGCGACGCCATGAGGGCCATCTCGTCCGGATCGCCGGGCTTCGGCTTCATCTGCAGCGAGCTCCACGGCACCTTCACCTGGCGCGCGCCCATGCCGAACACGCCGCCCAAAGAGATGATCGCCGACTCGACCTTGCCGTCCCTGTCGATCATCAGCTTGCGCACGCTGCCGAGCTCCTGGCCCTGGCTGTCGAGCACGTCGCTGCCGATGATGTCGTCCGAGGGGATCGCGCCCGTGGCGCTCGCCGGCTGCTGCATCGTCCCCGACTTCTCCCCCGTCTCCTGCGCGGGCTGCCCGCTCGAGCGCTGCGCGCCCTGCTCCTCGGCGGCGGCGCTGCCCGCCAGCGGCGCGGCAGCGAGGACGGCCGCCAACAACACCGTGGTCGATCTACGCATGGCTTTCCTCCGTGTGCTCGTCCGGACGGCTGTCCGGATCATCCGGAGGGAAGAGCGCAACGAGCGTGCCACGCGTGCGCGTGGCGTTGGCGCGGCTTCCGGCGGAGACGGGCGGTAGGGGCTGCAAGAATGCATGGAACTCTTCCAAACCTGCCGGCGTCGACGCCGTCTTGCGTGCGCGTCGTCCGCCGGGCGCGGCGCGACGTCGCGGCCGCCGGCCGGGCCGCGCGCGCGATCCTTCCGGGCGCGGCGGGCTTCGAGGCGTTCGTCGGCCGGTGCGCGGCTCCGCCCGCAGCGTGCGCTCGCGCTGTCAAGCAACGACGACGCCGTTCGCGTTTCGTGATCGCGACCGTCGCCGTCTCTGATGTCGCGCGGCGGACGCCTCCCGTCTTGGAACCGCGTGCCGCGCGCGTGAGCAGGCGCATGCTCGCGCGGCGATCACGCGCGACCCGCGGCGCGCAAAAACCCTGATCGCTCCGCTCGCCGTCCGTGGCGCACGCCTTGCTCGCGCGCGTGCGCCGTGCCGTTCGCTCCGCCAGAGGGGACACGCGGCGGCGTCGCGCGGGTCGCACGACGCCTCGCCGCCCCGATGCTCGCGGCGCTCGCCGCTGCGTGTGTCGCCGTGCTTGCGACGTCGCCGCGCTCGACGAACGAGGCGGCCGCGCCGCACGCAACGCCGGTCGGGCGCGCGAGCTACGCCGTCGGCTTCGCGACCGGCCGCGACTTCCGCGGCATACTGCCGCCGGCGCTCGCCCCGTTCGAGCAGGGGCTGCGCGACGGACTCGCCGGCCCGCCGCGCGACGCGCGCGTCATGTCCCGTCCGGAGCTGTTCGCGCGGATCCGCGGGACGATGAAGCTGCTCGGCGACGCCGAGCTCGCCGCAGTCGCGGCGCGCATCGACGAGAGCCAGGACCGCTAGCCGTGTCCCGCGCGACGAGACCCCGCGCTCCTCGGTCACCCGCGCTCGCGGCGCTCGCGTGCGTGCTCGCGACGCTCGCCTGCGACGCTCCGCCGCGGCCGCTGCCGGCGAGCGAGGAGGAGCGGACGAGCTACGCGGTCGGTCTCCACCTCGGCGCGCGCCTGCGCGCCATGGAGGCCGAGGTGGATCCCGGGCAGGTGGTCGCGGGATTCGCCGACGGGATCGACGGCGAGGGCGCGAGGCCGGTGCGCCTCGATCCGTCGCAGGTCACGCGCGAGCTCGCGAGCCTGGCGGACGGTGCTCGCGCCTCGGCACGGGACGTCGCCCGCACCGCCGCGCTCGGCGCCGCCGCCTTCTTCGCGAGCAACCGCGCGCGTCCCGGCGTCGTCGAGCTGCCGAGCGGCGTCCAGTACCGGATCGTCGCGGGCGGCGACCAGCCGCCGCCGGCCCTCGCGGACCGCATCACCGTCGAGTACGAGGGCCGCCTGCTCGACGGCGCGGTCTTCGACACGTCGCAGGACCGCTTCGCACCGACCATCATTCGCCTCGCGAAGACGCCGCGCGCCTGGCGCGAGGTGCTGCCGCTGGTTCCCGGCGGCGCGACCGTCGAGGTCTGGGTCCCGGGCGACCTCGAGCCGACGCAGCATCCGGTGGGCCTCGTCCCCGCCGGCGAGCCGCTCGCCTTCACGCTGCGCGTGACCGCGATCGACCGACACCGCAACCCGGACGCCGCGCGGGCCTCCCCGTGACGGCGCCGACGAAAGGAGGAGCATCCCCGATGGCATCGTCACGCATATCTCACTCGAGCCGCGCCCGGCGCGGCGCCGTCGCGCTCGGCGCGCTGACCCTGACGCTCACGCTCACGCTCGCGCCGGCCGCGGCGCGGGCGATCATCCACGAGTCCTCGATCGCGAGCCTGCACCGGGCGATCCAGACGGGCAAGGTCACCTGCACCGGGATCATCGAGGCGTATCTCGCACGCATCGAGGCCTTCAATGGGCCGTGCGCCGTCCCGGGTCCGGATCCGCGGACGCTGGTCCCCGGCTACACGGGGCCGTCGTTCGACGGCTACTGGGGCGCCTTGCGCTCGGACCCGACGCGCAAGACGGTCTACGGCAACTTCTCGCTGACCAAGGACGGTCAGCTCGCGGCGCTGATCGCGGTCAACGTGCGCGGCAAGCGGTCCGGGACGTGCCCGGGAGCGTGCGACGTCGCGGGCACCGCGCCGCTGCCGCAGGGCTGCCCGACGGTGTGCAACGCGTCACGCTCGATCCCGGACGCGCTCGAGGAGGCGGCGGCGCTCGACGCACGCTACGGCCGCCGCCCGCCGCTGAAGGAGCTGCCGCTCTACTGCATCCCGTTCTCGGCCAAGGACACGATCGACTCGTCGCAGATCCGCTCGACGAGCGGCGGCGACGCGAGGTACGCACACGACCGCGCCGAGTTCGACGCGACGGTGATCCAGCGCGTCCGCGCGAAGGGCGCGATCCTGCTCGCGCAGGCCAACCTCAACGAGTACAACGCCGGCCTCGGCAGCCCGGGCGACACGCCGAATCCGGTCGTCGGGCACAACGGCTCGACGGTCGCGGGTCCGGTCTGCAACCCGTACGACACCACGCGCAGCCCCGGCAGCTCGAGCGGCGGCTCCGGGTCGTCGGTCGGAGCGAACCTGGTGGTGTGCTCGTTCTGCGAGGAGACGGGCGGCTCGTGCCGCAACCCCGCGAACGTCAACGGCGCCGTCGTGCTGATGGGCTCGCAGGGCTTCTACAGCAAGTTCGGCCTGAGCCCGGTGTCGCGCATCCGCGACCGCATCGCGGTGATCTGCAGGAGCGTCGACGACGTGGCGCGCGTCGCGGACGCGATCAAGGGCTACGACCCGCTCAGCACGGAGAGCCCGGTCGACTACTTCAACCCGAAGCCCGAGTCGTTCACCAAGCTCGTCGGCAAGGTGGGCGACAAGAAGCCGCTCGACGGGCTGCGGCTGGGCATCGTACGCGAGCACATGGTGCCATGGATCCCGAACGACCAGGACCGCGTCGACAAGTTCAACGCCGAGCTCGCGGTGCTGCAGGGGCTCGGCGCCGAGCTCGTCGAGTCGGTCGATCCCGAGTACGTCGCGCGCATGGGCGACGACCCGGCGATCCCGAACATGGCGACCGACTTCAACGACGCGATCGGCGAGATCCTGCCGTATTACATGGCGAGCTACGTCTTCAAGACGAGCTCGAGCGGCACGCCGCTGTTCCCCTCGCTGTTCAACTACTCGAGCGACCGGATCGAGACGAGCGTCGACCTGTTCTTCGGCGACCTCATGATCCCGGCGGCGGTGTCGGCGGGGCACCTGAACCTGCGCCGGCTGCAGAGCTTCCCGAGCACGCCCGGCGAGGGGAAGCACTCGCTCAACATCTATCTCCGCCAACGCGGCGACGCGCTGATCACGGACATCCAGGCGCTCGCCGACAACTCGAACTTCCACATGGACAAGCTGCTCGACCCCGACGACCCGCTGAGCCACGACCCGAGCTACGTCAGCTCCGAGTACGAGGACTGGCAGCTGCTCGCGCAGGAGACGACGCTCGACTCGCCCGGGCTCACCGAGCGCATCATGGTCCGCGAGGTGATGCGCCAGGTGATCGCGAAGGTGATGGGCGACAACGAGATCGACGCGTTCATCAATCCGCTGAGCACGCTGCCGCCGAGCAAGATCCACGGCCCCGGCGTGTCGAGCGGCCCCGGCCTCAGGCCGTCGACCCGCTTTCCGCTGAGCGCCGACGCCGGCATCCCCGAGGTGGTCGTGCCGATGGGCTTCAGCCGCGTGGTCTACGACCCCTTCTGGGTGGTCAATCCCACCGACTCGAACGCGGTCAGCACGGTGACGCCGACCGAGCCGACGATCCTGCCGGCGCCCGGGCTGCCGTTCGGCATGTCGTTCTGGGGCGGCCCGGGCCGGGAGGCGCAGCTGGTCGCGATCGCCGACGCGTACGAGAACGCGACCGGGCACCGCGCGCCGCCGCCGGGGTACGGGCCGCTGCCGGGGGAGCCGTGAGGCGGGTGGATGGTGATTGACGCGAGGTGAAGGGCGTCGAGGCGCCGTCGGAGGTGCGCGGCGTAGCGCCGTGCCGGCCGGGTCACTCGAGCGACGGAGCGCCGGCCTCGGTGCGGGAGCCGTGCCGTCGGCACG
>JBFMAS010000159.1:0-15094 GCA_040755575.1 Thermodesulfobacteriota bacterium | reverse complement strand
TCGGGAATCGTCAGGAGGCGAGCGCCGGCGCGCCGCGCAGGAAGCGCGTGAGCTGGTCCGGCAGCGCGCGCGTGTCGATCGGCTTGCCGAGGCAGCCGGCGCAGCCGGCGGCGCGGGCGAGGTGCTGGAAGCGCGCGACCGGATGCGCCGTCAGCGCGACGACGACCACGTCGCGCAGGTCCTCGCGCGCCTTCAGCCGCCGGGTGAGCTCGAGCCCGTCGATGCCCGGCAGCTGCACGTCCATCAGGATGAGCGCGGGCTTGAACGTCCTGAGCGCGTCCAGCGCCGCGTCGGCGTCCGCGGCCGCGCGCACGCGATAGCCGCTCTGCTCGAGCACGAAGCGGACGAGCTTCAGGTTCGACTCGTCGTCCTCGACGACGAGGACCGACGCCTCGCTCACCGTGCTGCCTCGAGGGGCGGGACGGCGCGGACCGCCAGCCGGCGCGGCAGGACGGCCGCGAAGACGCCGCCGCCGCGTCCTCCGCGCGCGATCCCGACCGATCCGCCGTGCGCCTCCACGATGCGCTTCGCGAGCGCGAGGGCGAGCCCGCTGCCGCCATGGCGCCTCGCCGCGCCGGCGTCGAGCTGCTGGAGCTCGACGAGCAGACGGCCGATGTCCGCCGCCGCCCCGTCGCGCTGGCCGTCGACCTCGAGCGCGAAGCTGTCCCGGTCGAGGATGCGCACGCGCAACGAGACGCGCCCACCCGGCGCGAGCAGCGTCAGCGCGCTCGACAGATACGCGGCGACGACCTGCCGGAGCCGCGCGCGATCGAGCAGCACGAAGCCGAGCGCCGGGTCGCTCTCGACCTCGATCACGACGTTCTTCTTCCGCGCGGCCGACGCCGTGCTCGCCGCGATCTCGCGGACGACCTCGCCGACGTCGAGGAGCTCGGGGCGGAGCTCGAGCTTGCCGGCCTCGACCCGCGACAGCTCGAGGATGTCGTCGATGAGCCGCAGCAGGTGCATGCCGCTGCTCAGGATGTCGCCGACGAGCTCCTTGAGCAGCGCCGACGTCGACGGGACGCGTCCGTCGTGGATCACCTCGGCGAAGCCGATGATCGCGCTCAGCGGCGTCCGCAGGTCGTGCGACATGTTGGCGAGACGCTCGCTCTTCATCCGGCTCGCCTCTCGCAGGGCGAGCTCGCACTCCCTGCGCTCGGTGACGTCGCGGATCACGGCGATGACGAGCCGTCCCTCCGTGGTGGTCGTCGGCGACAGGCTGATCTCCGCCGGGAACTCGCTGCCGTCCCTGCGCCGAGCGAACAGGTCGAGCCCGGCGCCCATCGGGCGGGTGCGCGGGTCCACGAGGTAGCCCGCACGCCGCGGGAGGTGGCCCGTGCGGAACCGCTCGGGGACGAGGATCTCGACCGGCTGCCCGACGAGCTCGCCCCGGGCGTAGCCGAACAGGCTCTCCGTCTGCCCGTTGACCAGCGCGATGCGGCCGTCCTCGCCGGTGATCACCATCGCGTCCGGCGCCGCCTCGACGACGTCGCGGAACGACGACTGGCTCGCGCGCTCGCGCTGCAGGCGGCGCAGCAGCGTCGCGTCGCGCTCGTGCGCTGCGACGAAGCAGACCCGCCCGTGGCGGTCGCGCACCGTGTGCAGCCAGACGTCCACGTCGACGGGCGGCCCGTGCTTGCAGCGCCGCACCGTGTCGAAGCGCGCGCCGCCCTCGGCCAGCGCCTGCTCGATGGCGCGCGCGGTCTCGCCCTCGTGGCCCGGGGCGGCGAAGTCCTCGATCGACCGGCCCACCGCCTCCTCGGGTGCGTAGCCGAGCATCGATCGTGCGCCGCGGTTCCACGACAGAACCTCGCCGGCCGGCGACAGCGCGAAGAGCGCGTCGCGGCTCTCCTCGACGAGCGCCGCCGTCAGGGCGCGGGCGCCGCGCTCACGGACGTCGATCCTGGTCTCCGCTTGTCGCGCCGCGTCCACTCCCTCCTCCTCGACGATGCGCCACGGCGCGTCGCGTGTAGCAAAAAATAGCTCGGTCTCAAAGCGACCGCCGGCCCGACGGTCGCGGCGAAGCTCAGGACGGCGCCGGCTTGCCCTGCTGCAGCTTCTGGACCTCGCCGGCCAGCGCCTGGGCGCCGGCCTGCTGGTGCGCGGTGACCGCCGTGGCGACGACGTCCTTCTGCGCCTGCGTCGGCCTCGTCACCCCCGGGATCCATGCGTACAGCACGTCGGCGCGCTCGCTGAACGTGCCGGCGATCGGCGCCTCGTTGGTCAGATAGACGCGCTCGCCGGCGATCGTGTACGTGATCACGGTGGCATTCGCCGTCGGCACCGTCATCCCGGCCGCTCGCTCGATCGCCGTCTTGACGTCGCTCGAGCCGTTCGCCGCGCCCGGCACCCAGAGGTAGCGGTCCTTGACGTCCTGCCAGTAGAGCCCCTGGGGCGCGTACGACGTCGCGTAGACCACCGTGTCGGACGCGACGCGGTACATCACCACGGGCGACGACGTCACCTGCGCCGTGGCGGCGCTGTCCGCGTGGCTCTGCTTGCTCTTCGCGGCCACGAGCATCGCCGCGGTGAGAGGGATGGTGGTCGTGATGACCGGCGTGACGCCGCACGAGTACACCGCCGCCCCGGCGCCGCCCGTCACGACGGAGACCGAGCCCGGCGGACACGCGTAGTAGGCGTAGTACTGGGGATGGTAGTAGTAGGGGGACGCGTAGTACTGCTGCACGGTCGGGGCGGTCGTCGTGACGCTGGTCCGGGTGCAATCGCCGTCGACGCAGGCCGTACGGCTGCGCGTCACCTCCTCGCCGTCGGTGCTCACGCTGCGCCCGTAGACCTGGTCGCCGTCCTTCACCACGGTGCCGCTCGCCGCGCCCTGGCTGTTCGCGGTCGCGCCGTGCGCGACGAAGCCGTCGTCGGTCTTCGTCACCTGGGCCGCCGAATCCGACCACTTGCCGGTGCTGGTCGAGCTCGAGCCGTGGTACTGCACGCCGTCGCCGTCCCGGCTGAAGCTTCCGTCGTGCGAGCCGCTCACGCCGGCCTGGTTGGTCCCGCTCACCGACGTGTCGAGCGACTGCACGCGCCCGTCCGAGTACGTGCCGGTCGCCGACGTGCTCGACGAGCCGCCTGCGCCGGTGCTGCCCGAGCCGGAGTAGCTGAAGCTGCCGTCGTCCTTGGTGACCGAGCCGGTGTGCGATCCCGACTGGCCGCTGGAGCCCGTGTAGTCGACGTCGCGCGTGGTGGTGCTTCCTTCGGTCGTCTTGCTCGCGTCGACCGTGCCGCCGTTGCGGGTCTCCCAGCTCGCGCCGTCGCCGCCGGAGGCAGACGTTCCTGCGGCCGCCTCGCTGCGCTCGAGCGAGCGCTCGCCGCCCGTCGGGTGGCCCTCCTCGAAGCGCTGCTCGAACTGGCCGCCGAAGCGTCCCGTACCCGGCGCCCCGCCCTCGAAGCGTCCGCCGGCGGCGCCGCCGCGCAGGCCCTCGCCCCGTCCCGCGAGACCGCCGCGGCCGCCGAAGCGCTGCGCCGCGGCCGGCCCTGCCAGGGAGACGACGCAGAGCAGCGCCACCGCCGCCGCGCCCGCAAGCCGCCACCGCAGGCTCGCACCCGGCGAGCTGGTCGAGAGACCCATGCGAGGCTCCTTTCTCAATCGTGCTCCGCCGCGACGCCGCTCATCCCGGCGATGAACGCCAGCAGCTGCTCCAGCGACTCGAAGCGAACGCTCTCGCCGGACACCACGTGCTCGACGCGGCCCGACAGCCGCCGCGTCCCGGGATCCGCCTCGGCGCTGAGCTGGACGACGAACGCGCGATCGGTCGGCAGCATCGAGCGGGCCCGTGCGTGCATCGTGCGCGATCATACGACCACCGTCGAGGGGGGTCATACGGCTTCGGTTCGATTTCGGTTCGATCTGCGCGCTCGTCGCCGGTGCTCAGACGCCGGCCGCGGCCAGCGCGGCCGCGTACACCCGCGCCGCCGGCACGCCGTGCTCCCGTGCCGCGCGCCGGCAGTCGGCGTACTCGGGCGCGGCGCGCCGCGAGCCGTCGGGCAGCGTCACCACCTTGACGCGGATGGCGCCGAACCGGGTCGCGACCGTCTGCTGCTCGCGCGGCAGGACGAGCCGCTCGACGGCGTGCGTCCGCACGCCGATCGTCGTCGTCTCGCGGAGCAGCACCGCGGCGATGCGCTCCCGGGAGGAGGGCTCGGCGACCACCTGCACGAGCGTCCCGGGCCGGCCCTTCTTCATCGTCACCGGAGCGAGCGTCACGTCGCGCGCGCCCGCCTCGAACAGCGCCTCCACCGCGGGCTCGAAGAGCTCGGGGTTCATGTCGTCGACGTTCGCCTCGACGACCACCATCTGCTCGCGCAGCAAGCCCGCGACGGCGGCTGCCGCCGCGGTCGCGGCGACCGCCGGACGCTCGCCGAGGATGAGGCGCAGCAGGTTCGGCCGGTCGGCCAGCTCGTGCTCGCCCGCACCCCAGCCGACCGCGCGCGGCACGATCTCGGTCGCGCCTGCCGGCTTCGCGAGCGCCGCGACGATCGCGGCGCCGGTCGGGGTCACGAGCTCCCGCGCGCCGTCCTCCGGCCGGACCGGGAAGCCGCGCAGCAGCTCCACGGTCGCCGGCGCCGGCACCGGGATGACGCCGTGCTGCGACCGCGTCAGCCCGGAGCCGAGCGGCAGCGACGACACCAGCACCTCCTCGACGCCGAAGTGCTCGAGGCCGATCGCCGTGCCGACCACGTCGACGATCGCGTCGATCGCGCCCACCTCGTGAAAGGCGACGTCGTCGGGTGCGACGTCGTGGACGCGAGCCTCGGCGATCGCGAGCGCGCGGAAGATGCGCTGCGCGCGCTCGCGCACGCGCGGCGTCAGCGCGGCACGCGCCAGGAGCTCGCGGATCTCGCGGTAGTGGCGATGCGGCGCGTGCGCCGCGCCGCTGGCGTGCGCGTGGCCGTGCTGGGCGTGCTGGTCGTCGTCGTGGCGGTGGCTCGTGTGGCGCTGCCCCTCGTGGACGAGCGGACCCGGATCGTGCGCCTCGCCCTCGAGGTGCACCGTGAACTTGGTCGCCGCGATGCCGCAGCGCACCCGGCGCGCGACCTCCAGGCGGTAGCCCGCCACCCAGAGCGGGGCGAGGCCCTGCTCGAGCACCGCGAGCGGCATGCCGAGGTCGAGCAGCGCGCCGATCGTCATGTCGCCGCTGATCCCGGAGAAGGCGTCGAGGTAGGCGACCGCCATCAGCGCTTCCGGCCCGCGGTCGCGGCGTCGCGCGTCGCAGCGCTTCGCGTCGTGCGCGCGGCCGTTCGCCGCTCCGCCTGCGCGACGCAGGCGAGGAACAGGCGATGGAAGTTCGCGATGGTGCCGAACTGCTGGATGTAGGAGTCGAGGCCGACCAGGGCGCGCATCAGGAACACGCTGTGCCCGGGCGACTTGAAGACCCGGTTCTCGAGGCTGATGGTCGCGACGCGCATGGCGCGGTCGACGGAGTTGTAGTCGCGCGGGTCGTAGTCGCGGTCCTGGTAGACCGGCTCGAAGATCAGGTCGAGCATCTCGAGCATCGGCGCAGGGTCGTCGCGGGGGCCGATGAAGCCGAGCGCGATGCACGCTTCCGTCGCGCCGTCGCGGTCGCGGTCGAGCAGCGCCCGCGCCAGACGCAGGTACTGCCGCCGCACCGGCTCGGGAAAGATGCGGATCGAGCCGAAGTCGAGGATCGCCAGCTTGGGGTGGTACGTGACCAGGTAGTTGCCGGGGTGCGGGTCCGTGTGCAGCGTGCCGAACTCGAAGATCTGCCGCCACAGCGTGTTGAAGTACTTGATCGCGACCCAGTCCTTGAGCTCCTGGTCGACGCCCGGGGCGAGGATGTCGGCGAGCTTGTAGCCCTCGACGAACGCCATGGTCAGCACGCGGCGCGACGTGAGCTCCGGGAAGACGCGCGGGATGATGATCTCGTCGTCGTCCGCGAACATCTCGGCGAAGAGCTGCGTGTTGCGCGCCTCGTTCTCGTAGTCGAGCTCCTCGCCGAGGCGCTCCTCGAGCTCGCGGTAGACGTCGTCGACGTCGACCTTCTGGCGCAGCACGTCGCGCGCGATCAGCGTGAACGTCTGCAGCAGGGCCTTGACGTTCTTCAGGTCCTGCCCGACGGTCGCGTCGACGCCCGGGTACTGCACCTTGACGACGATGTCCTGCCCGTCGTGCAGGCGTCCGCGGTGCACCTGGCCGAGCGACGCCGCCGCGAACGCCTCCTCCTCGAACGACGCGAACAGCTCCTCGGGCGGCTGGCCGAGCTCCTTCACGATCTGCTTGCGGATCATCGAGTAGGGCATCGGCGGCACTTCCGACTGGACCACCGACAGCACCTGCAGCACCTCGGGCGGGAGCAGGTCGTTGCGCATGCTGAGCATCTGCATGAGCTTCAGGAACGTGCCCTTGAGCTCCTGCGAGCGCTCGACGATCAGCATCGCGTTGCGCAGGTGCGTGTCGAGCAGCTCCTTGCGCCGCTCGTCCACCGACAGGAACGGCCGCCTGAGCGCGTTGAGCAGGTAGCTGCCGCCGACCTGCGTCGTCAGCGTGCCGACCGACAGCGCGCGGCGGGTGCGCCCGGTCGTGAGATGCCGCTTGGCCGACGTCTTCCGCAACACGTCGCGGCGACGTTAGCATCGCTCCGGCGCGCGTGCGAGGCGCGGGGTCCGCGTCAAGAACATGGGACGGACGTCTGCGCGGCCGCGCGGCGCGACGCCGCTCCGCCCGCAGCGGACGCTGTGCTAGCGGAGGGACCCCGGAGGGAACATTGGCCACCCAAGCGCTCGAATCCCTGGTCCGCTCGTTCGTCAGCCACCATCCCGAGGACGCCGCGCGCTCGCTCGAGAGCATCGCGCCCTCCGAGGCCGGGACGGTGCTGAGCCGTCTGCCGTCGCGGGCGGTGGGCGCCGTCCTCGAGCGCCTCGCTCCCGTGCCGGCGGGCGCGATCCTGGAGGCGATCGGCCCGGAGGCGGCGCGCGAGCTCCTCGGCCACGTCGAGGCGCGCCATGCGGCGGCGATCCTGCACCACGTCGACGAGGGCCTGCGCACCGCCGCCCTGTCGGCGCTGCCCGAGCACCGCGCGCGCCAGATCGAGAGCCTGCTCCAGTACCCCGGCGACACCGCGGGCGGGATGATGGACCCGCACGTGACGTCGATCCCGATCGACCTGAGCGTGCGCGACGCGATCGCCGCGATCCGCCGCGCGCCACGCCAGACGCTGTACTACCTGTACGTCACCGACCGCGACGGGCGGCTCGCCGGCGTGCTGAACATGCGCGAGCTGCTGCTCGCGGCGCCGCGCGATCCGATCGCCGAGCTCGTCCACCGCACCGTCGTCACCGTGCCGGCGACGATGGACCGCGAGGAGCTCGCGGCGCTGATGCGCGACCGGCGCTTCATCGCCCTGCCGGTGGTCGACGCCGACGGCCGTCTGCTCGGCATCGTGAAGCACGACGAGGTGCTCGAGGCGGTGCAGCAGGAGGCCTTCGGCGACCTGCAGAAGCTGTCCGGCGCCGGCGAGGACGAGCGTGCCCTGTCGCCCGTCCCCGTCGTCGTCAGGAAGCGGCTGCCGTGGCTGCTCGTCAACCTCGGCACCGCGTTCCTCGCCTCGGCCGTGATCGGCGTCTTCGAGGGCGTGATCGAGCGCGTCACGGCGCTCGCCGTGCTGCTGCCGATCGTCGCGGGGCAGGGCGGCAACACGGGCGCGCAGTCGCTCGCCGTCGTGATCCGCGGCATCGCGCTGCGCGAGCTCGGCCCCGGGACGTCGCGCCGCGTGATGACCAAGGAGACGATCGCCGCGCTGCTGAACGGCCTGGCGGTCGCGGTCGTGACCGGCATCGGCGTGTTCCTGTGGGACGGCCGTGCGGGGCTCGTGGCGGTGATCGCGCTCGCGATGGTGGTCAACATGGCCGTGGCCGGCTTCGCCGGCGCCGGCATCCCGCTCATGCTGCGGATGCTCGGTCGCGACCCGGCGCAGTCGGCGTCGATCTTCCTCACCACGGTGACCGACATCGTCGGCTTCGGGGCGTTCCTCGGCTTCGCGGTGCTGCTGATGCGCTACATCGCCTGACGCCTTGAGTCGCGGCGGCGGGCGCCGTATCCGGTTCGCCATGAACGGCATCCACGACATGGGGGGCATGGACGGCTTCGGGCGCGTCGTCGTGGAGCGGGACGAGCCCGTGTTCCACCACGCCTGGGAGGGGCGCGTCTTCGCCTCCACCGTGGCGCTCGTCGCGTCCGCGCTCGGCGGCGTCGACGCGCTCCGCTTCGCCATCGAGCGCATGGCTCCCGAGCATTATCTGCGCGCGAGCTACTACGAACGCTGGCTGACGGCGCTCGCGACGCGCCTCGTCGAGCGCGGCCTCGTGACGCGGGACGAGCTCGAGGCGCGGGCGGGCGGGGCGTTCCCGCTGGCCGGTCCGCTGCCCGAGCTTCCGCCGCCGCCGCCCGTGCAGGCGCCGTCGGAGCCGCGCTTCGCGGTCGGCGACGCCGTCCGCGTGCGCAACGCACACCCGGCCGGGCACACGCGCGCGCCGCGCTACGTGCGCGGGCGACGTGGCACGATCGTGCGCGTCGACCACCGCTGCGCGCTGCCCGACGTCGCCGCGCGCGACGGCGCGGCGCGGCGCGAGGAGTGGGCGTACGGCGTGCGCTTCGCGGCCGGCGAGCTGTGGGGCGACGACGCGCCGGCCGCGGACGCGGTGCACGTCGACCTCTGGGAGAGCTATCTGGAGCCGGCATGAGCGGGCACGACGACCGTCACGACCATGACGATGACCACGAACACGACCACGGCGCGGGCGGCGGGCATCATCCCGCACCGCTCGGCGAGGTCGAGGCACGCGCCCGTGCGCTCGAGGAGCTGCTGGTCGAGAAGGGCCTCGTCCAGGAGTCGCTGATCGACGCCGTCGTCGGCGCGTACGAGAACGACATCGGGCCGCTGAACGGCGCCCGGGTGGTGGCGCGCGCGTGGTCCGATCCGGCGTACCGGCAACGCCTGCTCGCCGACGGCACGGCGGCGATCGCGGAGCTCGGCTTCGGCGGGCCGGAGGGCGAGCACCTGGTGGTCGTCGACAACGGGCTCGGCGTGCACAACGTCGTCGTGTGCACCCTGTGCTCCTGCTACCCGTGGCCGGTCCTCGGCCTGCCGCCGACCTGGTACAAGAGCGCCTATCGCTCGCGCGTCGTGCGCGAGCCGCGCGCGGTGCTGCGCGAGATGGGGCTCGATCTGCCGCGCGAGGTCGAGGTGCGCGTCTGGGACTCGAGCGCCGAGGTCCGCTACATGGTCCTGCCCGAGCGGCCCGCGGGCAGCGAGGGGCTCTCCGAGGACGAGCTCGCGAAGCTCGTCACCCGCGACATGATGATCGGGACGGCGCGGCCGTGAGCGCTCGCGGCGAGCCGGCGGTCGACGCCGAGGTGGCCGCGATGAAGGGCGCCGCGGCGCTGCCGCGCCGCAACGGCGAGCTGGTCTTCGACGCACCCTGGCAGGGACGCGCGTTCGGGCTCGCGCTGACGCTCGTGCAGCGGCTCGGCCTGCCGTGGCGCGAGTTCCAGAAGCACCTGATCGACGTGATCGCGGCGCAGCCTGGAGCGCCGTACTACGAAAGTTGGGTCGCCGCGCTCGAGCGCCTGGTGCTGGAGCGCGGGCTCGCGACCACGGAAGAGCTCGCGCGCGCCGTCGCCTCGGTCCGCGCGGCGCCTCGCTGAGCGAGCGCAGCCGGGCACGACCGCCGGCGCCCGCGCGTCGCGCGCCGCCGTACGGAAATCGCAAGAAACAATTTTCTCTCTTGCGTACGCCGTGACGGGGCCGCTACACGGGGCCGTCCCGTTGGGGCGACCTCCCCCGTCGTCCTCTCGCCCGAAGCTCCCAGCGGAAGAAATCGGCGGATCTTCGACATGGCGAACACGGTGAAACTCGGCCTCCTGACGGCGCTCGTCTGCCTGCTGCTGCTTCCGGCGCAGCCGGCGCGGTCCGCGAAGGAAGGCTCGGGCAAGGCCAAGATCTGCGGCAACGGCGTCGCCTGCCGCTGCAACGCCGTCGTCCGCGGCACCGCGAAGCTCGATCGCGACCTGGTCGACTGCGGCCGCGTCGGCCTGCGCATGACGTCGGGCGCGGTGCTCGACTGCGACGGGCACGAGATCCGCGGCCAGGGCACGACCAGCGAATCGACCTACGGCATCCGCCTCGACGACGTGAGCGACGCCACCGTCAGGAACTGCAAGGTGAGCGGCTTCAAGCGCGGGATCCGGCTGCGCGGTGGACAGCGCGTGAAGCTCGAGGGCAACCGCGTCGAGCGCAACACGATCGGCATCGAGGTCGCGGGCAACACCGACAGCGGCCAGGCGATCGACCACCGCATCGAGCGCAACCACGTGACGGCGAGCGAGCAGGACGGTATCCACGTCGGCTCGGGCAGCGTGCGCGCGCAGGTGCTCGAGAACGAGATCATCCGCAACGGCCAGGAAGGTCTCTACGTGCTGTGGTGCACCGACTGCGTGATCGCGCGCAACACGATCGAGAACGCGGGCACCTCGGCGATCTACCACAAGCACACGAGCCGGGCGCGCTACATCGACAACGTCGTGCGCGGCTCGATCGTCCACGTGCGCGGCGAGTCGGCGGAGAACCTGTTCGCGCGCAACGTGCTCGACGGGTCGGCCTACGTCTTCGAGGGCTACACCAACGAGGGCTACGCGCACGATCCCGGCTGGGTGCGCGTGCCGCACGACAACGAGGTCGTCGGCGGATCGATCTCCGGACCGAAGTTCTGCTTCCGCTTCCACGGCTCGCACGACAACCGCGCGCGCGGCGTGCTGACGCACGGCTGCAAGCCGTTCACGGCGAAGCCGTACGCCGGCAAGGAGCCGACCGGCAACGTCCTCGACCTGGTGGAGGTCGACGGCGACTGGGACGCGGACCAGGTCGCCAACGTCTCCGACCCGTGCACCGACCGCGACGGCGACGGCTTCGGCGATCCCGGCTTCGTCGCGAGCACGTGTCCCCTCGACAACTGCCCGATGACCTGGAACCCCGATCAGGCGGACAAGGACGCGGACGGCGTCGGCGACGCCTGCGACGCATGTCCGCTCGTCGCGGACGCCTCGCAGCGCGACGCCGACGCGGACGGAGCGGGCGACGCGTGCGACACCTGCCTCGACACCGACGGCGACGGGCTCGGCCTCGCCGGCGGGTCGTGCGGCGTGGACAACTGCCCGAAGCTCGCGAACGCCGATCAGGCGGACGGGGACCTCGACGGCGTCGGCGACGTCTGCGACCGCTGCCCGCACCTGCCCGATCCCGAGCAGGACGGCGTCGCGCCGTGCGCGGTGCCGATGCCGGTCGGCCTGACGGCACAGCAGGAGCAGTCGTTCCGCGATGCGACGCTGGCCTTCACGCGCATCGAGACGCCGGAGTCCGGCCTCGGGCCCGTGTTCAACGGCGCGAGCTGCGCCGAGTGCCACTCGACCCCGAGCGCGGGCGGCTCGAGCGCGCGCGTCGTCACGCTGATCGCAAGGAAGGGTGACGGGCCGTACGATCCGCTCGAAGGCCGCGGTGGCCCGCTGATCCAGGCGCAGGGCATCCGTCTGCCGGGCTGCTCGGTGCCGAACGAGCCGGTGCCGGTCGACTCCGTGCAGAGCCGGCGGGAGACGCCGCCGCTCTATGGTCTCGGCCTCGTCGCGGCGATCCCCGACGAGGCGATCCTGGCGCACGCAGACCCCGACGACCGCGACGGCGACGGTGTCTCGGGACGCCCCAACAGGAGCGGCGGCAAGCTCGGCCGCTTCGGCTGGAAGGCCGAGCAGCCGACCATCGAGGACTTCTCGGCGAAGTCGCTGCTCGAGGAGGTCGGCATCACGAGCCCGAAGCGGCCCACGGAGGTGCTGCGCGAGGGCATGGAGACGCCGTGCGACCGCGTCACCGATCCCGAGGACGACGGCCGGCATCTCGCGGCGCTGGTCGAGTTCGTGCGCCTGCTGCCGCCGCTGCCGACGGCGCCGCGCGGCGAAGTCGAGGCGCGCGGCGAGCGCGTCTTCCGCGACGTCGGCTGCACGTCCTGCCACGTCGCCGAGCTGCGCACGGCGCGCAGCGACGTCGCGCCGCTCAGCGAGCAGACGGTCGCCGCGTATTCGGATTTTCTACTGCACGACATGGGCCCGACGCTGGCGGACGGGGTCGTCGCCGGCGACGCGACGGGCGGCGAGTTCCGCACCGCGCCGCTGTGGGGCGCTGCGCACAGCGCCCCGTACCTGCACGACGGCCGCGCGCCGACGCTCGAGGAGGCGATCGCGCTGCACGAGGGCGAGGCGCTCGGCGCGCGCGACCGCTTCCGCGCCCTTGCCGAACGAGATCGCGGCGCGCTCGTCGCCTTCGTCGCGTCGCTCTAGTCAGGAGTTCGACGATGCTCGTGCGCACCATTCGGATCGGTTCGGTGTTCGCGCTCGTCGCCACCGCCGCGGGCGTCGCCGACGCGCAGAACTCCGGGCGGCTCGCCCGCATCAGCGCGACCTCCGGCGGCGCCCAGGTCGGCGGCAATTCTCACGCCGCCGCGGTCTCCGCCGATGGCCGCGTCGTCGCGTTCCAGAGCGACGCTCGGGACCTGGTTCCGAACGACACCAACGAGGACATGGACATCTTCGTTCGCGACCGCGGGACCGGCGTCGTGCAGCGCGTGAGCATTGCATGGAACGGCATGGAGGCGCGCGACGACAGCGAGTGTCCCGCCGTGTCCGGGGACGGCCGCCTCGTCGCCTTCCGCAGCCGCGCCTGGAATCTCTACCCCGGTGGGGCCAACCTCGGCCGCCCGCGCTGGGACGTCTACGTGCACGACCGGCAGAGCGCGTCCACGAAGCGGATCAGCGTCGCGAGGGACGGCGGCGAGCCCGATGGCGACAGCGGGTGTCCGTCGATCTCGGACGACGGCCAGCGCGTCGTGTTCGACAGCGAGGCGACGAACCTCGTCACGAGCGACGACAACGACGTGGCGGACGTGTTTCTGTACGACGCGGTCAAGCAGAAGCTGAAGCTCCTCAGCAAGCGCGACGGCGAGCTCGGCAACGGACCGAGCCGCCGGCCGAGCATCTCCGGAAACGGTCGGGTCGTCGCCTTCGACACCCGAGCGACGAATCTCGTGCCGCGGCCCGGGTCCCCGCGCGATTGGGTCGGCACGCTCCTGCTGCGTGAGCTCGCCACGGGTGCGTTCGAGAGGATCGTCGGCGAGGGCTGGTACCCCTTCTACGTCGACGGCGACAACGCGTTCGCTGCGTCGCTGTCCGCGGACGGAAGCCTCGTCGCCTTCCACGGCAGCGCGCCGGTGGGCGATCCCGCGAGCGCGTACCGTCCCGGCGTCCACGTCCGCGACCGCCTCGCCGGTACGACCACGCTCGTTTCGGCGGACGACTCGACCGTGGCCGATTGCGGTCGCGACGGCATCGCCTTCCCCTGTCAAGAAGGCGGTGCGCTGTTCCCGAAGCTCTCGCGCGACGGCCGCTTTCTGACCTTCGTCAGCCGCTCGGGCCGGTTGCTCCAAGGGACGCAGTACCACGGGGACCAGGTCTACCTGCTGGACCTGCACGGCGGGCGCCTGCGCCGCCTCTCGGTCGATTCGACCGGATGGTCCGGCGATTCCTGCAGCGCGGCCCCGGTGCTGTCCGGAGACGGGAGCGTGCTGGTCTACTCGAGCACGTCGACCAACCTCGTGGCGCCCGACACGAACGCGCGCAGCGACGTCTTCCTGAGCGAGTGGACGTGCAACGAGGACGGTCGCTGTCGCGAGCTCGCGAGCTGCCCGGCGCAGCCCGCGAGCTGCACGCCGGCGGGCGAGTCGCTCCTCCGGCTGCGCAAGCATCCGCCCGGCGGCGTCAACCAGGACGAGCTGTTCTGGCGCTGGTCGGCGGCGGGCGACGGTCGGCCGTTCCCGGCGCCGGGCCCGGACCGCCCCTACCAGCTCTGTCTGTACGCCAAGCAGGCGCGCGTCCTGGCGCTCGACGTCGCCGCGCCGGACGCGCCCGCGTGCACGGGTAGTGCGCGTCCGTGCTGGAAGAGCAGCGCGCGAGGGTATCGGCTGCTCGACCGCGGCGACGGCGTGACCAGCATCGTGCTGAGCAGCGACGCGGGAAAGCGGCGCATCGTCGTGCGCGGCGGGGGCTCGCTCCTCGACGCACCCTACCTGCCGCTCGACGGCTCGCGCGGCCTGGTCGTGCAGCTCCAGGCGGGCGGCGGCGGGGAGTGCTGGCAAACCGAGTTCCCGGCGTCGGCGATCACGCGCAACCATGGCGGTCTCGCGCAGCCGGGCAGCCGGCGCGACGGCCAGCTGGTGGCACACGTTCGATGACGAACCCGGCGAACCTGCCCGGAGGCGCACCATGAGGAAGGCCCCACTCCTTCGCCCGCTGCTCCTTGCGACGCTCGCCGCTTCGCTCGCTGGCCCCGCGGCCGCGCAGACGCGCGGCAAGGTCACGCGCGAGAGCGTCGACTCCCTCGGCGCCGGGGCGGCCCTCGGTGGCAGCAGGCCCTCGCTGTCGGCGGACGGCCGCTTCATCGCCTTCGACAGCGCGTCGGACGACCTGGTGCCGAACGACACCAACCAGGACACCGACGTCTTCGTGCGCGACCGCGAGACCGGCGTCGTGCAGCGCGTGAGCCTCGCGTGGAACGGCATGGAGGCGCGCGACGACAGCGTGTGTCCCGACATCTCGGCGGACGGACGCTACGTCGCCTTCCGCAGCCTGGCGTGGAACCTGTATCCCGGCGGCGCCAACCTCGGCAGCCCGCGCTCCGACGTCTACGTGCACGACCGCCAGCAGGGCACGACGACCCGCGTCAGCGTCCCCGAGGCGGGCGGTGATCCGAACGGCGACAGCGGCTGTCCCGCGATCTCCGGCGACGGACAGCGGGTCGTGTTCGACAGCGTCGCGAGCAACCTGGTGGCGGGCGACGACAACGGCTCGGCCGACGTCTTCCTGGTCGACCTGGCGACGAGCACGCTCGAGCTGGTGTCCGCGGCCGCGACAGGAGGCGTCGCCAACGCCGGCGGCTCCGATCCCGACATCTCGCGTGACGGGCGGATCGTCGCCTTCAGCACGTACTCGACGGACCTCGAGCCGACCGGCCCCCTGCCTCCACCG
>JBFMAS010000158.1:0-8666 GCA_040755575.1 Thermodesulfobacteriota bacterium | reverse complement strand
CGCTGCACGCGGTCGCGCTCGGCTTGCGGTCGCCCGCGCTGGCGAGCGTCGCGCTCGTGCTCTGGAGCGCGGTCGCGCTCCTCGCGACGGCGTCCGCGGTGCGCTTCGCTCTGCGCGGCCCCGTGGTCCAGACCGAGCACGTGCATGCGGCGCTGAGCGCGTACCTCCTCGCAGGCGTCTTCGCCGGCGTGCTGTACTTCGCTCTGGAGCACGAGGCTCCCGGATCGCTGCTGGCGCCCGATGCGTCGCCCGGTACGCTCACGCTCCCGAGCGCGATCTACTTCAGCTTCGTCACGCTCGCGACGGTAGGATACGGCGACATCGTCCCGCGGACCGACCTCGCGCGCGGGCTCGCGATCTTCGAGGCCACAGCGGGACAGCTCTATCTCGTCGTGATGGTGGCCCGGCTGGTGAGCCTGCACGCCCGGAGCGACGAGCGCGCGCGCTGAGCGGAGGGTGCACCGCAGGCCGAGCGTGCGGCGAGCCCGCTACGACGACGGCCGCGCCGCGTAAAGGGCGCGCCCCATCGTCGTCGTCGACGCCGGCGGTCTCCGACCCCTCTCCCAGAACGGTCGGCGTCAGCGACGCGTCGGTCGACGGCGGGGCTCCTGCCGGTGGTCGTCGACGTCGGGCGTGTGCGGGGCATCCCGTGAGGCTCGTCTCCGGACGTCTGTGGCTGCGCCTTCAGCAGCTCTCCGTGCACAGCGATCACGTCCCCTGCCGCATATCGGTCGACGTCGATCCGAAGTCTCATTCCCGATGTCGAGACTGCCCCGACCGCCGCCTGACCAAGTTTCGTGCCGCAGAGGCTGCTCGCGAAACCCGCGCGCGACGTCCGGCCACCCCCGGCCAGGGTTGGCGATATCTCGCCACCGGCTTGCGAAATGTCGCAGCTTGGGCGACATTCGACCCACGCGTTCCCGAGGACCTCGATGTCCCAGAGGCTGCAGGAGGACGTCGCAGCGGATCGACCGGCTCCTGGTGACCTCGGCTCGATCGAGCTTCGCGACCAGCTCGAGTTCGAGGCGCTGCTATTCGAGCTGTCGGCGACGATCGTCGACCTCGCCCCCGGCCGCATCGAGCAACGGATCACGCACGCCCTCGAGGCGGCGGCGCGCTTCCTCGACGCGGACCGGAGCACGTTCGTCGAGCTGCGCGAGGATGCGACGCGCCTGATCTGCGTCGCGGAGTGGTCCGCGTCCGGAATCCCGCGCATCCCGGTGGGCGACATCACGGCGGAGTTCCACTGGATCATTGGACAGCTCGCCTCGGGACAGATCGTTCGCCTCACGGACCTGCCTCGAAACCTTCCGGCAGACGCGTCCGAGGAGGAGCGACGGCTCGTCCACGAAAGCGGCATCCGGGCGAGCCTCATGGTCCCGGTGCGCGTCGGCGGCCGGCTCTTCGGGGCGTTGACGTTCGGATACTTTCGCCGCGCCAGCGAATGGCCGGAGCGCGTCGTGCGCCGGGTGCAGCTTCTCGGCGAGATCTTCGCGAACGCGTTCGCGCGCGAGCGCGCCTTCGCGGAGATCCGTCGCCTGCAGGAGCGGCTCGAGGCGGAGAACCTGGTGCTGCGCGAGGAGCTCGCCGGCCTGCAGGGGTTCGAGGACGTCGTCGGCCGCTCTGCCCCCTGGCAGCGCGTTCTCGAGCAGATCCAGCAGGTCGCCGGCACCGACGCGTCCGTGCTCCTGCTCGGCGAGACCGGCACCGGCAAGGAGGTGGTCGCGCACGCCATCCACGCGCGGAGCCGCCGCAAGGACCGTCCCTTCGTCCGCGTGAACTGCGCCGCGATCCCGAGCTCGCTGATCGAGAGCGAGCTCTTCGGCCACGAGAAGGGCGCCTTCACCGGCGCTGTCGCCCGCAGGCTCGGGCGGTTCGAGCTCGCCGACGGCGGAACGATCTTCCTCGACGAGATCGGCGACCTCGCGCCCGAGCTGCAGGCGAAGCTGCTCCGGGTGCTGCAGCAGGGCGAGTTCGAGCGGATCGGCTCCGCGCGCAC
The DNA here is from genome assembly GCA_040755575.1 of Thermodesulfobacteriota bacterium. Lineage (GTDB taxonomy): Bacteria > Desulfobacterota > Binatia > UBA12015 > UBA12015 > DATCMB01. Next base: position 6,667 of record JBFMAS010000158.1, on the reverse strand, counting down.
GATCCGGGTGGACGTCCGCGTCATCGCCGCGACCAATCGCGACCTGGCGGAGCCTAACGAGAGCGGCGCCGGGCCCCAACCGGCCGCCGCGCGTGCGAGGAGAGGAGAGAGCGACGATGAGGATCACGAGCACGTGGACAGGCCTGGCCCTGCTGAGCTCGGCCGGCATCGCATTCGCCGCCTGCGCGGCGAAGCAGGTCCCGACGCCTCCGGCCCCGAGCGTGGCGACGTCGAGCGCGCTGACGCCGGGTGGCGGAACGGTCGAGCAGGTCGTGACCGTGACGGCTGCCGTGCAGGCGATCGACGTCGCGAAGCGGACGGTCACCCTCAAGGGCTCGGACGGCGAGCTCACCACGATCCGGGTTTCCGACCAGGTGCGGAACCTCGATCAGGTGAAGAAGGGCGACCTCGTCAGGATCGCGTTCTACGAGTCGATCGCCTATCAGCTGCGGAAGAAGGGCACCGCCGAGCCGGGCATCGAGGCCGCGGCCGACGCGGAGCGCGCGCCGGTCGGGGCACGCCCCGCGGCGGCCGGCGGCGCCGCGGTCACGGTCACGGCGACGATCACCGGCATCGACCGGACGGCCGGCACGGTGACGCTGCGCGGGCCGGAAGGCAACAGCGTCAAGGTCAAGGCCAAGGATCCGAGCCGTCTCGAGGGCGTCAAGGTCGGCGACCTGGTCGAGATCACCTACAGCGAAGCGGTCGCGGTGTCGGTCGACAAGGCGCCCATGAGCTGAGCGCGACGGGATGGGCGCCGCGCTCGGCGGCCGCCCATCCCCGGCTCGCGGGTCAGGTGTGCGGTGGCGCGGGGAACGATTTCGGCAAAGCCCATTGCGTCGTCCTTCCCGATGCGCCGTTCTCACGACGGCACCATGAAGACGACGTAGCGGGGCGTTCGGGCATTCCCGAGACGACGGACGCGGAGCGTGCGCTTGCCGGGTGTCGGCGACGTTCGGCCTGCGGTGCACCCGCCGGTGCGAAGGACACGGGGAAGGCAATGGCAGGTTTGCGAAAGCGCTCGAAGGAAGCCGTCGCTCGTCGCGCCGGCGCAGGCCGCCCGCGGCTCGTCGCGCGGCGGCGCGAGGAGAGGCCGGCCGCGCCGGCGCGCGAGGGGAAGGCGGGCTCCGCGCCGCTCGCGAAGGACGAGCTGCGCGGCATCGATGCCTGGTGGCGCGCCGCCAACTACCTCTCGGTCGGCCAGATCTACCTCTACGACAACCCGCTGCTGCGAAAGCCGCTCGGCAAGCAGCACATCAAGCCGCGGCTGCTGGGCCACTGGGGGACGACGCCTGGGCTCAACTTCGTCTACGCGCACCTGAACCGCGTGATCCGCCGCGACGAGCTGAGCGTGATCTACGTCACGGGGCCGGGTCACGGCGGCCCCGGGCTGGTGGCGAACGCGTGGCTCGAGGGCACCTACAGCGAGGTCTACCCGAACATCCCGCTCGACGAGGAGGGGATGAAGCGGCTGTTCACGCAGTTCAGCTTCCCGGGCGGCATCCCGAGCCACGTCGCGCCCGAGACGCCGGGCTCGATCCACGAGGGCGGCGAGCTCGGCTACGCCTTGAGCCACGCCCACGGCGCGGCGTTCGACAACCCCGATCTGGTCGTCGCGTGCGTGATCGGCGACGGCGAGGCCGAGACGGGACCGCTCGCGACCTCGTGGCACTCGAACAAGTTCCTGAACCCCGCGACCGACGGCGCGGTGCTGCCGATCCTGCACCTGAACGGCTACAAGATCGCGAGCCCGACCGTGCTCGCACGGATCAGCCGCGAGGAGCTCGACGCGCTGCTCCGCGGCTACGGCTACGCGCCCCACTACGTGGAGGGGCACGAGCCGGAGCCGATGCACCAGCGGATGGCCGCGACGCTCGATGCCGTCCTCGCCGAGATCCGCCGCATCCAGCGCGCCGCGCGAGGCGGCGGCCCGCTCGAGCGGCCGCGCTGGCCGATGATCGTGCTGCGCACGCCGAAGGGCTGGACCTGCCCGAAGGAGATCGACGGCAAGCGGACCGAGGGCTACTGGCGCTCGCACCAGGTGCCCATGGGCGAGATGCACGACAACCCCGCCCACGTGAAGCTCCTCGAGCGCTGGATGAAGAGCTACCGGCCCGACGAGCTGTTCGACGCGAAGGGCCGGCCGGTGCCCGGGCTACGCGAGCTGGCGCCGGTCGGCGAGCGCCGCATGAGCGCCAACCCGCACGCGAACGGCGGCATTTTGCTCGAGGACCTCCGCCTGCCGGACTTCCGCGACTTCGCCGTCGCGGTGACCGCGCCGGGCGCGGGCACGGCCGAGTCGACGCGGGTGCAGGGCAAGTACCTGGCGGAGGTCATGCGGCGGAACCTCGAGAGCAAGAACTTCCGTCTGTTCAGCCCGGACGAGTTCAACTCGAACCGCTGGCAGGACGTCCTCGACGTCACCGATCGCGCCTGGATGGCGCAGCGCGAGCCCTACGACGAGCACCTCGCGCCCGACGGCAGGGTGATGGAGGTCCTGAGCGAGCACCAGTGCGAGGGCTGGCTCGAGGGCTACCTGCTGACCGGTCGCCACGGATTCTTCTCTTGCTACGAGGCCTTCATCCACATCGTCGACTCGATGTTCAACCAGCACGCCAAGTGGCTCAAGGTGTGCAACGCCATCCCCTGGCGGCGTCCGATCGCGTCGCTGAACTACCTCCTGTCGTCGCACGTCTGGCGGCAGGACCACAACGGCTTCTCGCACCAGGACCCGGGCTTCATCGATCACGTGGCGAACAAGAAGGCGGAGGTGGTGCGCATCTACCTGCCGCCGGACGCGAACTGCCTGCTCTACGTCACCGACCTGTGCCTGCGGAGCCGCAACCGGGTCAACGTGATCGTCGCGGGCAAGCAGCCGGCGCCGCAGTGGCTGAGCATGGACCAGGCCGTCAAGCACTGCACGGCCGGCATCGGCATCTGGGAGTGGGCGAGCAGCGACAAGGGCGCGGAGCCGGACGTGGTGATGGCGTGCTGCGGCGACGTTCCGACGCTGGAGACGCTCGCGGCGGTCGACCTGCTGCGCAAGCACCTGCCGGAGCTCCGCGTGCGGGTGGTGAACGTCGTCGACCTGATGACGCTGCAGCCCGAGCGCGAGCATCCGCGCGGCCTCTCCGACCACGACTTCGACGCGATCTTCACCCGCGACAAGCCGGTCGTGTTCGTGTTCCACGGCTACCCGTGGCTGATCCACCGGCTGACTTACCGGCGGACCAACCACGCGAACCTGCACGTGCGGGGCTACAAGGAGGAGGGCACCACGACGACCCCGTTCGACATGTGCGTGCTGAACGAACTCGACCGCTTCCACCTGTTCGGCGACGTCATCGATCGCGTGCCGCAGCTCGGGCCGCGCGCCGCCTACGCGAAGCAGGCGATCCGCGACAAGATCATCGAGCACAAGGAGTACATCTCGCAGCACGGCGAGGACATGCCCGAGATCGAGTCGTGGCGCTGGGGCGGATCCGGCGGGGGACGTCCCCGACGCTCGTCGACCGAGGCCGACAACGTCTAGCGGGCCGCGCGGCGCCCGCTGGTCCAGAGGCGAACGGTGATCGACGCCATCCTCGTCCTGAACGCGGGATCCTCGAGCCTCAAGTTCTGCGTGTTCGACGTCGAGGGCGGTGAGCTTCGCGTGGCCGTGCGCGGGCAGCTCGACGGCCTGCCCGACAAGGCCCGCTTCGTCGCTCGCGACGGGGCGGGCGCGGTGCTCGACGAGCGCTCGCTCGACGGGCGCACGGAGCACGAGGGCGCGCTGCAGCTGCTCCTCGAGTGGACGCAGCGGTCGCACCTCGCCGGGCGCCGGGTGGTGGCCGCCGGGCACCGCGTCGTGCACGGCGGCCGGAGGTTCACCGGCCCGGAGCGCGTCGACGACCGCGTGCTCGAGGCGCTCGAGGGGCTGGTCCCGCTCGCGCCGCTGCACCAGCCGCACAACCTGGCGGCGATCCGGCTGCTGCGCGCGCTCGCGCCGTCGCTGCCGCAGGTCGCCTGCTTCGACACCGCCTTTCACTGCGCACAGCCGCGGCTCGCCCGTCTGTTCGCCTTGCCGCGGCGCTACCTCGACGAGGGCGTCGAGCGCTACGGCTTCCACGGCCTGTCCTACGAGTACGTCGCGAGACGGCTGCGCGAGCTCGACCCGCGCGCGGCGGCCGGGCGCGTGGTGATCGCGCACCTCGGCAACGGGGCGAGCCTGTGCGCCGTGCGCGACGGGGTGAGCGTCGCCACCACCATGAGCTTCACCGCGCTCGACGGCCTGCCCATGGGGACGCGCTGTGGAGCGCTCGACCCGGGCGTCCTGCTCCACCTGATGAGCCGGTACGGGATGGGCGAGCGGCAGCTCGAGGACCTGCTGTACCACGAGTCCGGGCTGCTCGGCGTGTCGGCCATCAGCGGCGACGTGCGCGAGCTGCTGGCGAGCGCCGATCCGCGCGCGGCCGAGGCCCTCGACCTGTTCGTCTACCGGATCGGGCGCGAGCTGGGCTCGCTCGCCGCGGCGCTCGGCGGGCTCGACGCGCTCGTCTTCGCCGGTGGCATCGGCGAGAACGCGGCGCAGATCCGCGGCCGGGTGTGCCGCGACGCGGCCTGGCTCGGCCTCGAGCTCGACGAGGACCTGAACGCCGCCGGCGAGCCGCGCATCAGCCGGCCGGCGAGCGCCGTCGGCGCCTGGGTGGTGCCGACCGACGAGGAGCGGATGATCGCCACGCACGTGAGGGCGGTGCTGGCGTGTTGACAGCGATTGGACGAAATTGGGCATGACGACGCAGGGACGGAGCGTGGCCGCCCGCGGCGGCATTCCGCAATGCGTCGAGAGCATCGAGGAGGCCGTCGCGTTGATCCGTGCAAACCGGGAGAGCTGGCTGCGTGTCCAGGCGGCGCGCTTGGCTGGCGCCCCGGGGCAGGAGAAGAGGGGGTAGAGGATGGGTCGAGCGGGCAATTTCGGATCGTGGCCGCGCGCAGCCGCGCGGCTGCTGGTGCTCGCGCTGGTGCTCGATGCGGGCTGGTCGACGAGCGCCGCCGCGCTCGACGTCGTCACGCGCGAGGAGCTGAAGGAGATGGCGCTCGAGTACGGGCGGCTCGCGCAGCGCTTCGTCACCTGCAAGGTCGAGCCGCCGACGTCGATCAAGGTCGCCTTCCTGAAGTACGCCAAGTCGCGTGGAGCATCCGAGGAGTACCTCGACCTCGCGTCGAAGGTGTTCGACGAAGGGCGCGCGCAGGTCCGGAACCTGCGCGGCGGCTTCTCGCCGGAGGAATGCCGCGAGAAGCTCGAATCGCCGAAGGGACGCGAGATGATGAGCAACGTGGAGAAGTGGAGCCGCCTGCCGTGAGCACGGCGCGCGCGAGAGGCAAGGCGATGAAGCCCTTTGGAGCTTTCCTTCGAATCGCGTCCTCGGCCTGCCTGATGGGGCTCGTCGCGGCGTCGCTCGCGCTGGCGGCGAGCCGCGCGGACCTCGAGCGCGACGGCAAGCGCGCGCTGCAGGACCTGTACGCGACCAACAGCGCGGCGGCCTTGCTCGGCAAGAAGGCGAAGGCGGTGCTCGTCTTCCCCCGCATGGTGAAGGCCGGCTTCCTGTTCGGTGGCCAGATCGGCGAGGGCGTGCTGCTGCGAGGCGGGCGTCCGAGCGGCTTCTACAACTCGGTCGCCGCCTCCTATGGGCTGCAGGCCGGGGGCCAGGTGTTCGGCTACGCGCTGTTCTTCATGAACGAGGGCGCGCTCTCGTATCTCGACAGGAGCGAGGGCTTCGAGGTCGGGGTCGGGCCGAGCATCGTCGTGGTCGACGAGGGGATGGGCAAGTCGCTCACCAGCACCACCCTCACGCAGGACGTCTACGCCTTCATCTTCGCCCAGAAGGGCCTGATGGCCGGCGTCGGCATCCAGGGCTCCAAGATCACCAGGATCGAGAAGTAGACGTGGCGAGCACGACCCCGGGAAGGAAGGAGCCGAGGCGAATGTCGAAGACGTATCCGTGGCTGACGATGGCGCTGCTCCTCGCCCTCGCGGTGGTTCCCGCGGCCTCCGGCCAGGCCCCTGCGACCGCCGACGAGGCGGAGCTTCAGGTGCTGCTCGACACGCTGCGTGCGAACCGCAAGGCGATGGTCGCCGTGAACCTCAAGCTCGACGACGAGCAGGCGGCCCGGTTCTGGCCCCTCTACGACCGCTACCAGAAGGAGATCAGCGCGATCGGCGACCGCATCCTGGCGCTCATCGAGGAGTACGAGGCGCAGTTCCACGACCTCACGGACGAGAAGGCGCTGCAGCTCACGCGCGACTACCTCGACGCCGAGGCGAAGCGGCTCGAGGTCAAGCGGACGTACCTCGACGAGTTCGCGCGCGTCCTCCCCGGCCGCACGGTCGCGCGCTTCTACCAGATCGAGAACAAGATGGACGCCGTCGTGCGCTACGACCTCGCCGCGACGATCCCGGTCGTCGAGCCGGCGAAGTGAGCTGCCGTGCGCGCGGCGCCGCGAGCGCTTGCCCGCCTCCCTACGTGCGGCCGCTCCGCACGCTGCTCCCCCGCAGGAAGCGGAGCAGCTCGCGCGCCGAGCGGAAGCGGCACCACTCGCCGCTGTCCAGGTTCTCGACGCGTCCGGCGAGATCGCTGCGCGCGCGCCCCGGCTCGCTCGCCGGGGCGCGCTCGATCTGGATCACGAA